>CAISDV010000090.1 GCA_903884185.1 uncultured Chitinophagaceae bacterium
TAGATATTATTGGAATGAAGAAGTTGTTAATCGCTGCCTTTGTGTTTCACCTGGCGGGAATATTGCTGACCATTTTTGCCGGCGGTTATTGGAGTCTATTCATCTCTACTTTATGTGTGGGTATCGCCAACGGTACAGTAGAAGCGGCCTGTAATCCTTTGGTAGCAACCATTTACCCGGATAACAAGACAACTAAACTCAATCATTTTCATTTATGGTTCCCAGGCGGTATTGTGATAGGAACATTAATTGTTTACCTGTTTGATAAGATGGGTTTAGGCTGGCAGGTACAGGTAGGCATGATGCTTATTCCAACAGTTCTCTATGGTTTCCTTTTCAGTAAACTAAGTTTCCCAGTCACAGAACGGGTGGCAAGTGGTGTATCTACTTCAGAAATGTATAAATCACTCGCACAACCTTTATTTATACTGATGATCATTCTCATGTTTGGTACGGCCATCACCGAATTATTTACCGGGCAATGGATAGATGTGCTTCTGAGAAATGTTTCTGATAATGCGATACTCATTCTTACTATTGAAACCGGTGTAATGGTGATAGGGCGTGGTTTTGCAAAGCCCGTGGTGAAAAGTTTCTCACCGCAGGGGGTATTATTATTATCTGCCATCCTTGCCGCTGCAGGTTTATATATATTAGGCCATACATCGGGCAATATGCTTTTTGCAGGAGCCGTGATATTTGGTATGGGTGTATGTTATTTCTGGCCTACCATGCTGGGCTTTGTGGCGGAGAATTTACCAAAGACTGGCGCTGTGGGATTAAACTTCATGGGTGGTGCAGGCATGTTTGCCGTATCACTTTATATGATATTTATGGGCGGGCATTACGATAAATTACTGGCTGAGAAACTTCCTTCAGGTGCCGATATGAAACAATATATGGATGCCCCTGCAGGAAGCATCATGGCCAATACATTGAATGAAGCAAAAAAAGCGGCCGGCCCTGAGATCATTAACACTACATTGATCATTCCCATCATATTAACTGTTGCATTTGCGGGATTATTCTTTTATATGCGGTCAAGAAAGAAAGCCGCATAGAACAAGACAGTTAGTAAGAATCATTTTTATACATTAGCTTATGCCATCTAACAGAAGAACGCTCATTAAGAATTTACTTGCAGGCTCTGTTGCAGCGGCTGCATCCCCATTACTTTATTCCTTCACCAAAGAAAAAAAAGCATTGAAAGGAAATATCCATCATGCCGTATGTCCATGGCCCTACCGCCCGCTGACATTAGAGGACATGTGTGTTGCGGTAAAAGAGATAGGCTTCAACGCAATTGATTTATTGGGGCCGAAGGAATGGCCTACTGTTCAGAAGCATGGCGTGTTTAGCTCTATGTGCAATGGCGCCGAGATCAGTCTCACCGAAGGATGGAACCACAAAGAATACCACGATACGCTCATTAAAAATTATTCCGATATGATCCCGCTCGTGTCAAAAGCGGGTTATACCAATCTCATTCTCTTCAGTGGCAGCCGCAAAGGAATGGATGATGAAACAGGAATGAAAAATTGTGAAGAAGGGTTGAAAAAAATAGTTGCTTTGGCTGAAAAGAACAAAGTGATCCTTCACATGGAATTGCTTAACAGCAAGGTTGACCATAAAGATTATATGTGCGATAAAAGCGCCTGGGGAGTGGAACTTTGCAAACGCATGGGCTCAGAAAATTTTAAATTATTGTACGACATCTATCACATGCAGATAGATGAAGGCGATGTGATAAGAACTATTCGTAACAATCATGTTTATTTTGGCCACTACCATACAGGTGGTGTTCCGGGCAGGCATGAAATAGATGAGACCCAGGAGCTCTATTATCCCGCAGTGATGAGAGCCATAGTAGAAACAGGTTTCAAGGGATATGTATCGCAGGAGTTTATTCCTTCGACGGGAGTTGATAAAATCGCAGCGTTAAAAAAAGCAATTAGTATATGCGATGTATGATTCGGGATGCGATAGTTTTGGATATGCAATTTACTTATTTAAATAAAAGTCGTGGCTGCACAAACTTATGATGCAATCGTAGTTGGTTCAGGTATCAGCGGCGGATGGGCTGCCAAAGAACTTACAGAAAAAGGGCTGAAAGTATTATTGCTTGAACGCGGTAAAGATGTAGAACACATCAAAGACTATAAGAACGCTACAAAAGATCCATGGGAATTGCCTTATCATGGAAGAAACACCCAGGAAATGATTATGGAACATCCCATTTTTAAAAAAGATGCTTTATTTAAGACAGCCAATGTTGACTGGTGGGCACCCGATAAAGATTGCCCTTATATAGAAAAGAAGCCGTTTGACTGGTTTCGTGGATACCAGGTTGGTGGCCGGTCACTTTTATGGGGAAGGCATAGCTATCGTTGGAGTGATATTGATTTTGAAGCCAATGCAAAAGAAGGAATTGCTGTTGACTGGCCGATTCGTTATAAAGACATTGCACCCTGGTATGATTATACTGAAAAATTTGCAGGTATCAGTGGTTCGCTGGAAGGCTTGCCACAACTGCCTGACGGGCAATTCCTTCCGGCGATGGAATTGAACTGTGTTGAAAAAGATGTGGCTGCCAGGATCAAAAAAAAGTATAATGATGAAAGAAGGCTGATTATAGGGCGTGTTGCCAATCTTACCGCTCCGTTGAATGGAAGGAGTAGTTGCCAGTACAGAAATAAATGTGAATTAGGATGTCCTTATGGAGCTTACTTTAGTTCTCAATCAAGCACATTGCCCTATGCGTTTAAAACCGGGAATTTAACGCTCAGGCCTTTCTCGATCGTAAGAAGAATATTGTATGATAAAGACAAGAAAAAAGCTGCCGGCGTAGAGATCATTGATGCCGAAACAAACAAAACGTACGAATATAAAGCAAAGATCATTTTTATCAACGCTTCGGCCTTTAATTCTGCATGGATATTAATGAACTCTGCTACTGATCTTTGGCCTGGTGGATTGGGAAGTGCTTGCGGCGAACTGGGGCATAATGTAATGGACCATCATATTAATGCCGGTGCGTCAGGCAATGTGGAAGGATATGAAGACAAATATTACTATGGCCGGCGCCCAACAGGTTTTTATATTCCACGCTTCAGGAATATATTTAATGATAAAAGAGAATACCATCGGGGATTTGGTTACCAGGGAAGTGCAAGCCGGACAGGGTGGAGCCGGGACGTTGCTGAATTAGGCATTGGCAATGAACTCAAAAATGCATTAACAGAACCAGGCAACTGGACGATCGGAATGTCGGGTTTTGGCGAAACATTGCCTTATCATGAGAATAGTATTTATCTTGACAAAGAGAAAAAAGATAAATGGGGGTTGCCGGTTTTGGTAATGGACTGCAAGATCAATAACAACGAAAAAATGATGCGGTTAGATATGGTTAACGATGCAGTAGAAATGCTTGAAAGTTCTGGTGTAAAAAACGTGGTCCCATATAACAGGGTATATATTTATGGGCGTAGTGTTCATGAAATGGGAACAGCAAGGATGGGCAATGATCCTAAAACATCTGTGTTAAATAAAAATAACCAGGTTTGGGATGCACAAAATGTTTTTATAACAGATGGAGCCTGTATGGCTTCCTCGGCTTGTGTAAACCCATCATTGACATATATGGCATTAACGGCTAGGGCTTGCGATTTTGCGGCTAATGAACTAAAGAAAGGCAACTTATAAATTTCATCGCTATCTAATAAGACATGAACAGAAGAGAAGCGTTATCCTCGGTTGCACTGCTAATGGGTGGGACTTTAATAGGCATGGATGCCTTGTTACAAGGGTGTACTAGCTCACCGATGAAACAGGTAATATTTAGTGCCGACGATATTGGATTTTTGGATGAGATCGGTGATACAATTATCCCTGCTACTGATACACCGGGGGCAAAGGCAGTTAAGATCGGGGAATTCATTGCATCAATGGTGAAAGATTGTTACGACGATAAACAACAGGAAATTTTTATGGATGGGATGGAGACATTTAAAAAGCTATGCAAAGAAAGAACAGGCAAACCTTTTATAGAAAACACACAGGCACAAAGATTTGAATTCCTAAAGACCCTGGATGCAGAGCAGAAGGCACGGTCAAAAAATAGCCCGCATTATTTCAGGATGATGAAAGAACTGACTTTATTTGGTTATTTTACTTCGGAAATTGGCGCTACACAGGCATTACGATATATAGAAACGCCTGGTCATTATGACGGATGCCTTCCATATAAAAAAGGCGATAAAGCATGGGCTACATAATTAATAATAAAAAACAGGTAATAATATAAATTTATAAATCATGGCCGAACAAATGTATGATGCAATAGTAGTTGGTTCAGGTATCAGCGGCGGATGGGCTGCCAAAGAACTTACTGAAAAAGGACTGAAAGTATTATTGCTTGAACGCGGTAAAGATGTAAAGCATGGTATTGATTACAAGACTGCTACAAAAAATCCATGGGAATTCCCCCATCGTGGAAAGCGCACACAGCAATTGATTAAAGACCATCCTGTTTTAAAAAGGGATTATGTGCTGAATGAAGCCAACCTTGATTGGTGGGCACACGAAGATGATTGTCCGTATAAAGAGGAGAAGCCATTCGACTGGTTTCGTGGATACCAGGTAGGTGGCCGTTCACTTTTATGGGGGAGGCAAAGCTATCGCTGGAGTGATTTTGATTTTGAAGCAAATGCAAAAGAAGGTGTTGGAATTGATTGGCCCATACGCTATAAAGACATCGCACCCTGGTATGATTATGCTGAAACATTTGCCGGCATCAGCGGATCAAAAGAAGGATTGGCACAACTTCCGGACGGACAGTTTCTTCCACCGATGGAATTGAATTGTGTAGAGAAAGATGTGGCAGCGAGGATCAGGACGCATTATAAAGATGCGCGAAGAATGATCATTGGCCGTACAGCTAATATCACCGTTCCGCATAATGGCCGTACCAATTGTCAGTACAGAAATAAATGCGCATTGGGTTGTCCGTTTGGCGGATACTTCAGTACACAAGCGGCTACACTGCCTTATGCATTGAAGACAGGGAATCTTACACTCAGGCCTTTTTCTATTGTAAGAAGATTATTGTACGATAAGGATCAGAAAAAAGCGACCGGTGTAGAAGTACTGGATGCAGAGACCAATAAAACCTACGAATACAAAGCGAAGATCATTTTTGTAAATGCTTCTTCTTTTAACTCAACATGGATATTGATGAATTCTGCTACGGATATCTGGCCCGATGGATTAGGAAGTACCAGTGGTGAGCTTGGGCATAATGCAATGGATCATCATTTCAGGGCGGGCGCATCAGGAACAGTGGAAGGATATGACGACAAATATTATTATGGTCGACGCGCAAATGGTTTTTATGTGGTACGATTCAGGAATTTATTTGGCGATAAAAGAGAGTACAAACGCGGCTTTGGTTACCAGGGAAGCGCCAGCAGGAGCGGATGGGGGCGCGAGATAGCAGAACTGGGTGTAGGCGCCGATCTGAAAAATGCCTTGGCAGAACCCGGTGGCTGGAGTATTGGTATGACAGGCTTTGGTGAAACATTGCCTTATCATGAAAACAGGATCTATTTAAATAAGGAGCAAAAAGATAAATGGGGATTGCCAACACTGGTGATGGATTGCGAGATCAAAGACAATGAAAAAAAGATGCGCGTGGATATGGCAAATGATGCAGCTGAAATGCTGGAAGCTTCAGGAGTTAAAAATGTACAGGCATCGGATGATGGTTACACATTCGGGCAGGGCATTCATGAAATGGGAACGGCAAGAATGGGTAATGATCCTAAAACATCTGTGCTAAATAAAAACAACCAGTTATGGGATGCAAAGAATGTATTTATAACTGACGGATCCTGCATGGCCTCTGCATCCTGTGTGAATCCATCATTAACATATATGGCATTAACGGCAAGAGCATGTGATTTTGCTGTGAGTGAATTAAAGAAAGGTAACTTATAAAATTTATCAATCATTAATAACAAATGATATGAACAGAAGAGAAGCGATTTCCTCGGTTGCATTGCTGATGGGCGGAGCACTTATTGGAATGGATGCTTTGCTGGCAGGATGTGCCAATTCCAAAGAAGCAGGGCAACTGCTCAGTAATTCAGATATTTCTTTATTGGATGAGATTGGCGACACCATCATCCCAACCACTAGCACGCCCGGCGCAAAAGCAGTCAAGATAGGCCAGTTTATGGCATTGATGGTGAAAGATTGTTATGATGAAAAGCACCAGAAAATATTTACCGATGGATTGGAGACATTCAAAAAAACAGTAAAGGAAAAAACGGGAAAATCGTTCTTAGACAATGATGCCGCTCAGCGACTTGCATTTTTAAATGCATTGGATGCAGAGCAGAAAGCCTGGTCGAAAGTTCCGGCTAATTACGACAACCCACATTATTTCAGGATGATGAAGGAGCTGACATTACTTGGTTATTTTACTTCCGAGATCGGCGCTACACAAACATTGCGTTATGTTGAGACCCCGGGACGTTTTGATGGCTGTGTTCCTTATAAAAAAGGTGATAAGCTCTGGGCATAGTATTTTAATCAGTATTAAATAATTATCATGGTAAAGAACAGAAGGGATTTTATTAAACTGGGCGGGCTCTCAGCACTTGCGTTGACCATGCCAGTTAAAAAATTATCATCATTGATGGATGATGGAATGTTTTCAGCCGGGAAAAAAATCCCTGAATTCGGCCTCCAACTCTACGCCGTAAAAGAAGACATCGCCAAAGACCCCAAAGGCACATTAAAACAACTCGCATCATTCGGATATAACTATGTAGAAAGTTTTGAAGGAGATAATGGTATGTTCTGGGGACTAGGCGACAAAGAGTTTAAAAAACATCTCGATGGGTTGGGGATCAAAATATTATCCAGTCACTGCGATTACCAGAAAGACTTTGAAAAGAAAGCCGCCGAAGCTGGGGAAATAGGAATGAAATATTTGATATGCCCTTCCATTGGCCCTCAAAAATCTATTGACGAGTTCAAACGTATAGCCGGCGAATTTAATAAGGCAGGCGAGATCTGTAAAAAGAATGGAATGCGCTTTGCCTATCACAACCATGATTATCCTTTTAGACCTGTTGATGGACAGGTGCCCATTGATGTTTTGCTAAACAATACAGATAAAAATTTAGTTGATTTCCAGATGGATATTTATTGGATTGTAGTTGCCGGCGCCAATCCCGAAGCCTATCTTAAAAAATACAAGAACCGTTTCAGGCTATGCCATATCAAGGATGGAAAGAAAGATGCAAAAGGAGCCAATATCACCTGCGACCTTGGTAATGGCATTGTTGATTTTCCGAAGGTATTAAGGACCGCTTCCGATAATGGGATGCAATATTATATAGTAGAGCAGGAGCATTTTGTTGGTAGCACGCCTTTAAAAAGTGCAGCGGCCGATGCAGGGTATATGAAGAAGTTTGAGATGAAGTGAAGTTTCACGCAAAGACGCCAAGTTTTTTAAGTCGCAAAGAGTTTTTTCTTCGCGACTTTGCTTCCTTTGCTCCTTTGTGTGAAAAAATAAACTGTATTTATAACTCAACACTACTACACTCCCAAACTCCACCCTTCCCGATACGTCCGTTTTACAAACTGGTTGGCCTCATCAAAATTGGTGATCCTCATATTTGGCCCATCCCATAAAAGTTTGATATAACGCCCCGGGTATTCCCAGTTTTTATTCGCGGCATCACGTTTCCTGTAATCAAAACTGCGTATCGCCAGGTTGCCCATCAAAACGATCTCGGTCAATGGCCCTGCAAGGTCAAAAGTGGAGCTGAGATCTTTTGCCCTATCACTTCCATATCCTGCAATGCAAGCTTCCACCCATTCTGTGTAATGCCCTTTCTCACCGCCCGGAACCCTTGCCAGGGTTTGTTTTACATGCACATCATTATTGCGTGATAATGGTACTAATTTTGGATTGGCGCCGTATGTCTCACACATCATCTTTCCTTTGGTACCTATAAATAAAACGCCATTGCCACCATCGCCCATGGTTTCGGTAGGGCCTAATTCAGGCATGCGCTCGGGTTGTATACCGCCATCCATCCAGTGCATTTTTATTTCTTTCTGTTTTCCTTTACCCGGGAATGTCAGTATCACATGCGATGAGGGCGGTCCGCTTTCGGGAAAATAGCCACGCCTGAATTCGCCCACGTACACCGAACCCACGCTGCACTCTGCTTCTGTAGGATAGCCGAGGCCCAATACACGGAAAGCGGGTTCAATTAAATGACAACCCATATCGCCCAGTGCGCCGGTGCCATAATCCCACCAGCCGCGCCAGTTAAATGGAACTAAATTTTCTATATAATTTTTTGTTGGTGCTGTGCCTAACCAAAGATCCCAGTTCAACTCTTTTGGAACGGCCACAGGTTGTGTAGGCCATGGAATGCCCTGTGGCCATACAGGCCTGTCGGTATACACATATACTGTATGCACTTCACCAATGATGCCCGCATTATACCATTCACGAAGCTGGCGTACGCCATCACCCGAAGCGCCCTGGTTACCCATTTGCGTTACTACCTTATGCTGGCGCGCAGCTTCTGTCAGCTTGCGTGCTTCATAAATATCATGTGCCATGGGTTTTTGCACATATACATGCTTGCCCAATTGCATCGCAGCCATAGCGGCCACTGCATGGGTATGATCGGGAGTAGAAACAGAAACAGCGTCGAAACTTTTGTGTTCTTTATCCAGCATCTCGCGCCAATCCGTATAAAATTTTGCATTAGGAAATTTCTTGCGGCTGTTTACTGCACGACGTTCATCCACATCACACAGAAAACCGATATCGGCTTTGCCGCCGCCAAAAAAATTCGCCAGGTCGCCCTCGCCTTTACCACCCGCGCCAATACCGGCAATGGTCAGCTTGTCGCTCGGTGCGAGAAAACCTTTCCCGCCCAATACATGCCGGGGTACAATGTAGAAGCCTGCCATTGCGAGTGCGCTGTTGCGGATAAAGTTGCGGCGGGAATTTTGCTGAAGTTTCTTTTTCATGTGCAAATCATTAGTTAGGATTCAAAATGGTAAGATGAATGTAAAGATTTTTGGAAGAAAAACGCAAACGGATCGTTTAAAATGAAAAGAAACCGGCTTGGCATGGTTTTTACATAGGTAGCTGGTACCAATACATCAATTATGAAAAACAAATTATCTAAACTGGCGGTTGCTGCGGCTTTGTTTGTGGCCTTTTCTCTCTCAAGTTGCGTTGTACGAACTGAGTATGAGCACAGGCCGGGTTATTATCGCCGTCACCACATAGAGCAACCGCCTGTGAGGGCAGAATTAAGGGTGCATGTGAATACGTAGCAAATACTCCAACTCTAATATAAAACAAGCGGCATCCCTATTAGGCGGAATGCCGCTTTATTTTTTGAATGAGGTTAAAAAACTTGAGGTTACAAATTGTGACCGCAAGATGAAAAATGGGAATAAAACAAGAGTACTTGCAGCTAAATAAAGTCAATAATATCGTACTTGTACTTCACCTTTAGTTGCCCGATACCGTTTAAAACATAGTTGAATCTTGGGATTGTAACTCACATTTATTTGTGTAATAACACCTTTAAATCCGGGATAAATTTTTATTGACTGAATGGTTGCGGTATCATCAAGCGTGTTAGAAATAATCTCCACATTAATGATATCTGTTGATTTATATTGTTTTTCATTAGAAGTAAGAATTGTTATGCACCTGTCTTCCCTCCCTAAGAAAGAAATAGTAGAAGTTGGCTGGCATGACGTTAATAATAATAAGCTAATCGAAAATACTTTTTTCATTTTCAGTTATTGATTAGTTGGAATTAGATGAGTTAAACCAGGAACAAAACCATTTCTGCAATTCTGGCAGTTAGGATTATACGCTGGTGATTGTATGTAATCTAAAGGGTTTAAATATTCCATTTTGCCATCAAGTATCATTTGAAATATAATATTTGCTATTGTTGATAAATTCCTATTTGTTGCAGCAGCAGCGATACCAATGTTATTATTAAATATATCCATATCTTTTTCTTGGTACAGAAGCACTGGATCTTCAGACTCGTGGGCCTCCCCATATTGTTTTGCAAGATCGGCATTTTGCGAAATTGTATTTAATGCACACCATAATGAATGACGAAAAGCATCGGCTTTTGTATTAAGATATGGATTTGGATTTTGTATTGTGGGATTATTAGGGAAACGATTATTGGTCTCCGAAATTGCAGTAGCGGCATTACTTTTAAATGAAAGGGCTGCAAAAGGATGATTTCTTACAAATCGTCTTTCAGCTACAGTTAAATTCTTCATCCCATAACCATCAATATCGAATGTGAAATTCTGTGCTACCCAAATATCATCCTCCCACCATCTCCAAGGATATCCAATCTCTATGCCTGGATAAGAAAGATCAGAATACCAAGTATCTTCTAAAGAAACAGGATCTTGGTTTCCTGTCCCGCTTCCACCCGGATCAAAAGACCAGGATGGATTATTTGGATCCAGACCCATATCAGGCGGTACCAACCCAGTCAATAATGCCGCGCCAGTATCGCCAAATCCGTCGTCATTGGCTTGTTGAATTTCAGCCTCCTGGCCACTGCCTCCCAAAACCGTGCACATAGACCAGCCACCGTCATCGCCTCTGGCTGGTACGGAGAATAAATAATGAGAAAGACAATAAAAAAATTGTGACAACCAACCTGTGCCCATTGATACACTTCCTGTATTACTACCATCAGTCCTTTTTGGCATACTTCGGGAGACTTTAATTTGCTTGCCATTTACAAAAGATATTCTATCATACCTGAAATTGTCAAGATCGATAGATTCATAACTGCCTGTGAATGGATAGGATATAATTCCGTTAGCGGCCACCTGCCTTAAAAACACTGCATGAAATGCCGAATCTTTATGGAAATAGATCATCCCTTCGCTTCCTGCCAAAGGAACACGGATATAGAACTTGTTTTTGAAAAATGCTTTTTGTGCTTTTGCAAATAATAACTCAGGTGCACCAGTCAAGGTAGAATGATACCACTTCCCCCAGTCCTGCACTTCATTCATCGTAATATTTTCCTGAAGCGGTTCATCTGAAGGTTTTCCGGTTTTTTTGCAACCGGCCAGGTAAACAAATAAGCCACATAAGATCAGTAAAGCAAGAGAAATAACTTTCGTTGGAAAGAATCTTTTTTTCATAAGGTCTGCGTTTGAGTTCACGCGAACCTGCCGTCTATTTCTTTCATAAAAAAATATATCCCGCCAAAGGGGAATTTTCGATAATGAAGGGGAATTTTGAATAATGAATGAAAATGCAAGAGAGTAAAAACCTACTTTTTCTTGCCGGTAGCTTTTGCCTTTATGCTGTTTACCTCTTTGCGGAGGTTCTTTAATTCTTTTACGATAAAAGAGAGATCGCCTGCAGGTTCTTGTGAAATATTCGTGATGTTATAATGTTGTATCAATTTTTTAGGGATGCCTTTTTTGATATCTTCTTTTTCTTTTGTTTCCAAATCTGATAACATTAACTCATCCAACGTAATTCCAAAAAAATTGGAAATTTCTATCAGCCCGGCAATGGATGGCTCGGAGAGATTGTTCTCATAATTGGACCAGGTGGTACGGGCAATACCCGTGTAATCGCCCATCTGCTCCTGTCTCAGGCCACCTTTCTTTCTCAGGAACCGTATGTTTTTGCTGAAATAATTCACGGTACAAAAATATTTTAAATTAGTTATCCACAAAATTTGGATTATCCATGTTTTATGGAATACATTTGTATCTCCTCAATGGCAATATACCCCTTTCAATGATTATCTGAAACAAAGAAAATTATTGCCATGCAACTCTATAGCCAACACAGTGAATTCTTCGATCAGCCGATCCGTTTAACCGAAGAAGAGAAAAAAGATCCGCTGCAAGTCATTAATTTTTTCTTTGGCGCACACCATCTTCACGAAATAAGACAGATACTCTGGAATCTTTTTGAAACAAGCATCACCACAGATAATCACATGTATGATGAATCGCGCGAGCGCGATAAACTACTTTGCTTTTACCAGCAATTGGAAACCATGCTGGAAGCCGCGTATGTTGTTGATCAAATGACAAAGCCAAAAGAGAACATAAAAAGGAAAAAGAAGAAAAAAAACAAGATGCCCCGGGCGGAGTTGCAGTAATAGAAAACTATATGTTATCTTGAGTGCTAACGATCGTGATATAAAACTCATGGGCACTCCTGATCTACAGCACCTGGCCAATATGCGCATCCATTTTGAAAGTGGTATCACCCGACCGTATGCTTTTCGCAAGCAACAATTGCTTTCTTTAAAAAAAACCATACTTCAGCACGAGAAAGGTATTTATGATGCCCTGTACTCGGACCTTAAAAAAAATCCCGAAGAATCGTATGCAACAGAAATAGGGATGGTTCTGGGCGAATTAAATGCTGCATTAAAAAACTTGCGCGATTGGATGCAGCCACAAAGAGTGGGTACCGATCTTGTCAACTTTCCATCTTCCAGCACCATTTACAGAGATCCATTGGGCGTAGTGCTGATCATCAGTCCATGGAATTACCCGCTTCAATTATTACTCAATCCATTGGTGAGCGCTATTGCAGGGGGGAACTGTGCTATCGTCAAACCAAGCGAATTTGCTCCAGCCACAGCAGCGATCATTGAAAGAATTTGTAATGAGATTTTCCCGCGCGAATATGTGTATGTGGTACAGGGCGATGGCGCTGAAATAGTACCTGCTATCATGAAGTCATTCCGGGTGGATCATTTATTTTATACAGGCAGTATTCCTGTTGGCAAAGCGATCTACCAAATGGCTGCCGAAAATTTAATACCTGTAACACTGGAACTGGGTGGCAAAAGTCCATGTATTGTTGAACCGGATGCAGATCTTGGTGTAGCTGCACGAAGAATTGTATTGGGAAAATTTGTGAATGCCGGGCAAACATGCATTGCTCCCGATTACTTACTCGTTCACCAATCAGTAAAAGATGCATTGGTTGAAAAAATGAAAGAATCGATCGAAAAATTTTATTCTGCCGATGCTTCAAATAGTTATGAATATGGAAAGATCATCAATGAAAAAAGATTCGATAAATTATTGAGTTACCTGGGCGAGGGAAATATTGTAGAAGGCGGCCAGCACGATCGCACAAAACTATTCATCGCACCCACCATCGTTGAGAATGTTTCAATTGATAGTTCACTGATGAAAGAAGAAATATTCGGACCCATATTTCCTGTCATTACTTATCAAACTACAGAAGAAGCGATGCAGGTGGTGAAGCAAAACCCCAACCCGCTTGCCTTTTATCTGTTCACAAAAAATAAAAAGACACAAAAGCAATGGCTGGATTCAGTTGCATTTGGCGGCGGCTGTATCAACAACACCGACTGGCATTTCAGCAACCCGCAACTCCCATTTGGGGGAGTGGGAAGCAGCGGCATGGGCGCTTATCATGGCAAAGCAGGCTTTGATACTTTCACCCGGCCAAAATCGGTTTTAAAAACTCCGAACTGGTTTGATCTTTATATCAAATACCCGCCGTTCAAAGGCCGACTGAAATTATTCAAATGGCTGATAAGATAAAAAGCGTATCTAAAGTGGGTAAAATATTGGTGAAGGAAATTATTATAACATGACGAGGAACCGCATCATAAAAAGAACAGGGATCATCCTGATTGTTTGTTTACTTGCGGTATTATTGATCAAAAGAAAGGACATGACATTCAGGCAATCATTTATGAAAGTGTTGTACCCACTCATTATGCTGAAAGGAAAAATATTTCCTTCAGGCAATCTCAGCCTGCACAATCAAAATAAAAAACAAGCGCCTGTTTCTTTTTATTCGTTGAAGGCAACTACCAATACCGGAACAGAGATCAGCTTTGATCAATTCAAAGGGAAAAAAATACTGATCGCCAATACGGCAAGTGATTGCGGTTATGCCGGACAGTTTGGTGAGCTGGAAGAACTCTCAAAGAAATATGCCAACAGCCTGGTGGTGATCGGCTTTCCTGCAAATGATTTTAAAGAGCAGGAAAAAAAGAATGACGAAGAGATCGCACAATTTTGCAAACTGAATTATGGTGTTACTTTTTTGATGATAAAGAAGGGACATGTGATAAAGAACCAGGAACAAAACGAAGTCTTTCAATGGCTGAGCAACAGTAATAAAAATGGCTGGTGCAACCAGCAACCTGTCTGGAATTTCAGCAAGTATATTATTGATGAACATGGTACCCTAATGGATTTTTTTTCAAATACCATTTCACCGTTGAATAAAAATGTGATCGCTTCCATAGAAACTCCGAATCCATGAGCAGGTATAAACGGTTTTGTATAGTTATTTGCCTCTTCATGCTGCTGAATTCAGGATGGTCACAAAAGCTTGTCAATTTTAAAGGCCATTGCGGATATTACTATCAATCAATGGAACATTTGCAATCGAAGATCGGTTCCCAGCTTGCTTTATATGATTTTCATCCCGGCCAAACCGTTGGAAGTATTGGCGCACAATGCGCCTACTGGGAAGCCGCATTTGCCGCTAGTACAGATAATGTGACCTTTTATTTAGAGGATATTGATACTTCCGGGCTTAACCAAAAGCAGGTAGATTTTGCATGGGATTATTATTCGAAGTTGCGCGGCAAGCCACTGAGCTGCGATTATAAGATCGTGATAGGAGATGAAACAAGTACACATTTACCCGAATTGCTTTTCGACAAGATGATCATCATCAACAGCTTTCATGAATTTACAGAACAGGCACAAATGCTGGATGACCTGCATCATAAGATAAAAGCAGGTGGTATCTTATATATTGTGGAACAACTGGCGCAGAAATCCGGAGAGATACATGCTGTGTGTAAGAAAAGAATTTATACAGATGATGAAATGATCTCGGTTGTAGAAAAGAACGGTTACAAATACGCAGATGGATTGGTCACTGAAATTTATAAAGGGAAACCGAAGGTTAAAATATTTGCTTTCAAAAAAACAGGTTGATCATACTGGGCATTTCTCGTGATAGTTGATCAATTCAATCGGTGTGCGTTCTATTTCTACGCCTTCGTAATGTTGCTGCAGTTCATCTAAAATAGATTCCACTTCTTCCATTTCTTTTACCGTCACCAAACGATTCCTGTATTCTTTTATGCCAGGCAATCCTTTCAGGTAATTGGCATAATGCCTGCGCATTTCATTGATGCCAACGATTGGGCCCTTCCAGTCGATAGATTTTCTTAAATGTTTTTTGCAGACAAGCACCCTTTCTTCCAATGTAGGCGGTGCAAGCATTTCACCGGTATTGATATAATGCCTGATCTCGTTAAATATCCACGGATAACCGATCGCAGCACGGCCTATCATGATGCCATCCACTCCATACCTGTTTTTATATTCCAGCGCTTTTTGTGGTGAATCAATATCACCATTACCAAAAATGGGAATATAAATGCGGGGGTTATTTTTTATTTTTCCAATCAGGGTCCAATCTGCTTCGCCCTTATACATCTGGCTTCTTGTTCGCCCGTGAATAGCGAGCGCTTTAATCCCTACATCCTGCAAACGCTCTGCCACTTCTTCAATATTTTTTGTAGCATCATCCCAACCTAATCTTGTTTTAACGGTAACAGGAAGTGAAGTAGATTTTACAACGGCATCTGTAAGCCGTACCATCAAATCAATATCTTTTAATACACCTGCACCTGCTCCGCGACACGCTACTTTTTTTACGGGGCAACCAAAATTAATATCAAGCAGATCGGGGTTCGTGGCGTCAACGATCTTTGCAGCCATGGAAAGGCTGTCCTCATCACCCCCAAATATTTGAATACCTACAGGCTTTTCATAATCAAAAATATCCAGCTTGCGGCGGCTTTTGATGGCATCACGGATCAAGCCCTCGCTCGAAATAAATTCGGTGTACATAAGGTCGGCCCCATTGTCCTTGCACACCGCACGAAAAGGCGGATCGCTCACGTCCTCCATAGGTGCCAGGAGCAGCGGAAAATCAGGAAGTTGTATGTTGCCTATTTTTACCATTTATCAAAACAATTGCCTTTCTTTATTGGAAAGAGTTGCAAATTTACAACCTTTATCGTCAACAGGTAATTTATGCAGGAAGAACAACCTACTCAAGGAGATTTTGAATACACGTTTTCTAACAGGCCAAAAGAGAGGCCGAAGATCAATTCATTAGGACAGTTTGGTATTTTAATTGGATTTACAGGTGTTGGAATACTGATAGGAAGCCTGGCAGGTATTGTTGTCTGGAAACTCATGACGGGAGCAAGCCTTCTTAATATCGAGAAAGAATTACTTAATCCCGCATATGCAAATGCAGCAAAAATGATGCAGCTGGTGATCACTTTTTTCTGTTTCTTTTTGCCCGCCTATTTTTTTACATTGATCATTAACCGTAAGCCATTACATTACCTGGGGTTCCGGATGCAGATGAGCAGCAGGCAATTTTTTTATTTGATACTGATCGCGTTTTTCGGGTTGGCAGTGAGTGATGCATTAGCTGAGCTAAATCAACTAATACCTGTTACAAAAGCCATGGCAGTAAAATTCAAAGCCATGGAAGATGATTATAACAAAGAGATCATGGCCATGGCTTCTATGAAAAGCTGGGGCGATTATATATTTTCATTGATAGTGATCGCACTGGCACCGGCCATTTTCGAGGAAACTTTATTCCGTGGTGCATTGCAGCAATTGTTTATCAAATGGTTCCGCAATCCATGGGTAGGGATCATTGTTACCAGTATTTTATTTAGCGCAGTACATTGGAGCTATTATGGTTTTCTGCCAAGAGCTGTATTAGGATTGGTATTGGGGTTGATATTTTATTATGGTAAAAATATATGGCTGAATATTTTTGTTCATTTTCTGAATAATGCCATTGCGGTAAGCGCATTATTTTTTGTAAGCAAGAATGGCAATATTCCTAAAGAAGCAATTGATGGGCCGGCATTCCCTTTCTGGATGGGCATTATAGCAGCAGTGTTATTGATAGGGGTGCTCGTTGGATTTAAAAGAGAATGCGACAGGATGAATTTTGCAGTAATTGATCATCCGCGCGAATAACTTTGCTTCATGGAAAACTGGAATTTATTATTTGCCACAACCAATCGTACAGAAGCAAGTATTGTGCAGGGCATGTTAGAGGAAAACCAGGTTCCTGTGCAGGTATTAAATAAAACAAGCAGCAGCTACCTGAATTTTGGTGAAATAGAAATATATGTGCCGGCGCATTTTAAAGAAATTGCCAGGGATCTTATAAATAAATCATTGCTGAATTAGTTTGCAATATGGCTTTTCAAATTCAAACTTTTAAAACCCGTTCACTTACAGCAGTTGTGTTTGTTGTAGTGATGCTTGCGGGATTATTGTTTAATAAATGGGCTTTTTTTGTCCTTTTTTCTATTATTAATTTCGGGTGTTGGGCAGAGTATTTAAAACTGGTTGGCTTGATTGATAAGAATTATCAACAAATCACATTTCTTCACAAAGATCTTGTTTTATTGCTTGGATGGAGTTTTATGTGTTGGATGACAGAAGAGCGGGAACTTTATTCTTTAGGCATGGCAACGGTTATCAATCCCGTGTTTTTATTAGTTCTTTTCGGCGAGGTCTTTTTTGGGAAGAAAAAAAATACCAAACCAGTCGCCCATTCCTTATTTGGGTTGATATACATATCGCTTAGTTGGGGGCTGATGATCAGTCTGCGATTCATGCATATTTCCTTGCCAGGCAGAGAATATGTTGCCTGGGCACTTCCAGTAATTTTGATCGCATCTATCTGGATCAATGATACCATGGCATATATTGTTGGCTCCTTGATCGGTAAAACACCTTTCTCCAAAATATCCCCTAAAAAAACCTGGGAAGGTGTTCTGGGTGGCGCTGTCCTGGCAGTGGTTGTTGTTACATTAGTTTGTAAATATGGTTTTGGGTATGAAGCCATTCCTATAATAATCATCTCTTCTATCGCTGCAATTGCAGGTACCGCAGGAGATCTTTTTGAAAGTAAACTCAAACGCCTTGCTGGCATAAAAGACAGTGGCAACATCATGCCAGGGCACGGCGGATTTTTAGACAGGTTCGATTCACTACTGGTAGCCACACCTTTTGTATGGCTGTACGTAAAAATGATTTTGTAGAATAGTTCTGGTTTATCTTTGCCGCTCAATTACTCCTAATGACAATTCACAGAGAAGGATATAAGACCATTGGTATTGCAGCACTAATTTTTGGCGTGGTAAACCTTATTTCATTTTATTTTTTAAGCGGGCCTTTGCCATGGGTAGCTACGATCATTTTTATACTCACATTATTTGTATGGCTGTTCCTGGTGTCTTTTTTTAGAATACCCGGTAGGCCGCTATTGATCAATGATAATTTAATTGTTTGCCCGGCAGATGGTAAAGTGGTAGTGATCGAGGAAACAACTGAAGTAGAATACTTTAAAGACAAACGCATACAGGTAAGTATTTTTATGAGCCCGGCCAATGTGCATGTGAACCGTAATCCTGTCAGCGGCGAAGTGATCTACAACCAATACCACAAAGGAAAATACCTGGTAGCATGGAACCCTAAAAGTTCCACTGAAAATGAAAGATGGAGTGTGGTAGTAAAAAATAATCACGGAGAAATTTTATACAAACAGATCGCGGGTGCATTGGCAAAACGTATCTGTAATTATACTGCTGTTGGCAAATCCGTGAAACAGGGGGATGAATATGGTTTCATCAAATTTGGCAGCAGGGTAGATGTATTATTGCCCGTTGGCGCCAAGCTGCTTGTAGAACTCAATCAGGTGGTGAAAGGCGGGGTAACGCCATTGGCAAGCTGGGCATGACCGCTCATCCAAAAAACACGCTTTAACACACGGAGGCCGTAAAATCAGCCCATAATCACTTAATTTTATCTTCTATTCATAAACAATAAACCCGGATAACATGAAAAAAGTATTAATGCTGGCTACGGCCGCTTTATTGATCACAGGTAGCTCATTTGCCCAGGATAAGAAACAGGAAAAGGCAACTGCCAAGAAAGAATGTAGCAAAGACTGCAAGGATAAAGATTGCTGCAAGAAAGATACTAAGTCAACTAAAACAGCTACTTCAACCAAGACTTCCACTACTACCAAGACAAGCGCTACCGTTAAGAAGGCATAACGGAGTTCAGGTAAATGTATCATCCTCTTCCGGTTTACCTGGGAGAGGATTTTTTTTAAAAGATACTCTCCAGTTCTTTTAGATGATTGATCACATAAGTAGCGTGGATATGTGGTTTGATATTGAGATGATTCACAAAAATAGTGTCCATCCCCGCATTAATTCCGCCCTGTATATCGGCATCCAAATTATCGCCGATCATAATACTTTCATTTATCAACGCTCCTGATTTTGTAATGGCGTAGTCAAAAATTTCTTTATTGGGTTTGAGGCTATTGCTCGCTTCTGATGTAATGACCTCAATAAAAAAATCTTTCAGGTTGCTATGGCGTAGTTTATTATGCTGCACACTTTCAAAACCATTGGTGACAAGATGCAAGGAGTAGCCCTTACCTTTCAAATAAGTAAGTATCTCAATGGTATAGGGGAACAAGTTTTTTTTGGAGGGAAGTAACTCTAAAAATTCCACTGCCAGCTTTTTTGATAAAGTTTCATCTGCCAGTTTAAATTCAAGGAGGGCGAGCCACATTCTTTTCCACCGCAACTCCTCTTGTTTGATGAAACCCTTTGTGTACCTGTCCCACAGGCGTTCATTATGATAACTGTATTTCTCAAAGAAGACTTCAAAATCGGGTATGCCCTTTTCGTGCAGGGCATTTGATAGGTAGAGATCGTGTAAGGTTTCCTTTGCATTGGACTCAAAATCCCAGATGGTATGGTCAAGGTCAAAAAATAAATGGCGGTATTTCATGGGTGCAAAGTAATGATTTATAATTTTCACCGCAGAGACAGAGAGACGGGGAGGGTCGCAGAGGTAAGAAGCCATTCCCAGACTTTCTCTCCGTTCCTCTCCGTCTCTGCGCCTCCCCGGTAAATTTTAATGCGGTATTATAGAAATCTGCTTACTTCGTGTTATGAATATCATAATTACTGGCGCTTCAAGAGGAATAGGCAAAGCAATTGCAGAAAAATTTGCTTCTGAAGGAAATACTTTACTCCTCTGTGCAAGAAATGAAAAGCAATTGCAGGAAACGGCGACTGCCATCAAATCTTCCTTCCCAAAGACTACGATTCATACAAAAGCTGTGGATATGCGAGTAAAAGATCAGGTATTGGAATTTGGTAAATGGTGTGCTGGATTTGGAGTGACGGATATATTGGTGAATAACGCCGGCCAATTCGTGCCAGGCTCTGTTTATAATGAAGAAGATGGAATACTTGAACAAATGATCGAAACAAATTTATATAGCGCATATCATTTGTCTAGGGCTGTATTGCCAGGAATGATAAAAAAGAAAAGCGGCCATATTTTTAATATCTGCTCTATTGCCTCCTTGCATGCTTATGAAAACGGGGGCAGTTACAGTATCAGCAAATTTGCCATGCTGGGATTCAGTAAAAATCTTCGCGAAGAATTAAAGCCTCATGGTGTAAAAGTCACCGCTGTATTGCCCGGCGCGGTTTATACAGATGCATGGAGTAGTAGTGGAGTAAAGGCTGCGCGGATCATGGAATCGGCAGATGTTGCGGCTATGGTATATGCGGCTTCGCAATTATCGGCACAAGCTTGTGTAGAAGAGATTGTGATGCGCCCACAGTTAGGCGATCTTTAAGCAACTTTTGAAACCCTGCTTTTTACTTCGTCAAATTTTTCATCGTAATCCTCGCGAATGGTTTTCATCCAGCGGTCCCACCAAAGAAAGTACAAACCATAATTCCCTTTAAAATGCTGGTGATGCTGGTTGTGGTTGATGGAAGTATTGACCCATTTGCCCAGCCAATGACGGTTAAAATTTTTCGGGTATAATTCCCATCCCAAATGCCCATACACATTATAGAGGATCATAAACAGGAAAAAGAAAAATAGATGCAGTTTATAAATGGGCATGATCATCAACAGTACTAAAAAAATACCCGATTCAATTACAGCTTCGAGTGGATGGAAAGAATAAGCTGCCCAGGGAGAAGGGTTAATTGATTTATGATGTACCAGGTGGAATGCCTTAAAAATTGTTGGGTGATGCATCATGCGATGCGTCCAATAAAAATAAGTATCGTGCACAAGCATCATAAGAGGGAATGCCAGCCAGAAATAAAGTATGCTGTGCTGGTGAATATCGGTGTAAAACTGCGTGTACTGTTTGAATGGAGTAAATAATATGAGCGCAGACACCAGTGCAAAGATCAGCATGGTAATAATCGAATAGGAGATCTCGCGTCGATAATCTTTCGATACCGGAAAACGGGGTTGGATCTTTTTATAAGATATTTTTTTTCGAAATAACTGGTACCAGATCAGCCATACAAGGCCTGCGGCAACAAAGTACCTCGTAGCAATGATAAAAAAAACATTTCCGTAATTAGTGACGTGTGGCATCGCCCGCAAAGATAATTCAATTGCCTGGGCTTACAAATTTTCACCTGTCAGTAATACTTGCCAGGCCTCGTATATTTTGCCGGCGTTTAATAATTCCTTTGCATAAACATGGAGTTCATTTTCCATTTCAGCAGGACTGACAGAATAATATTGGATGATGTTTTTCAACCGTTCGTCGTCGTATGCAGGGTCTATCACCGGAAATTCATGCACATTGCTTAACTGGCCCAGGTTATTACCGGTGAGTATTTTACTATCGCGTACACCCTTTGGCAACACATCTACGCCAATGCCTAATTGGGTATTAGGCTTATCCACTTCAAATAAATTATTCTCATTCACAACGCAGTACCAGTTGCCGCCCATCCTTGCTACATGGTGCAATTTGCGTTGATCGATCTTGCCATCCGCTCCGAGAATACTTTCATCAACATGCATCAATAACACTTCGGCAATCACTAATTGGCCGGCACCACCATTCTCGCCCAGGCTTTTTACTTCCAGCACCTTGCACTCCATTTTTACTTTGGCTTCTTTTACAAGCGGCGGTTTGATAAGCGTAGATGCTTCTTTGGTAAATCCCGCTTTAATAAATTCATCTGTATCTTTTGAAAATTCGCAACTGCTGAGGCTAACCTGTTGCACCATATCATAATCACAGATATTGATCACTACTTCCGGAACTTCTAAAATATTCTGAAGTGTATGTTTGGTACTATTGTCCCTGGCCCTGCGTGCCGGAGAAAAAATAACAACAGGTGGATTGGAAGAAAATAAATTAAAGAAACTGAATGGGCTCAGGTTCACATTGCCTGCTTTATCAATGGTGGATGCAAATGCAATAGGCCGGGGTGCAATTGCATGCTGGAGCCAGTTTTGCTTTTCTGCGGGAGAGATATTTTGGATGTCTATCGTCATTGTTTTTTCACCGCAGAGACGAGGAGACGGAGAGGAGCGCTGAGTTAGTAATTCAGTACTCTTCTGCGAAACCCATCTTTTAGTAGCGGAACATTAAAGTTAATAATATAGCCAAGTTTCTTATTTGCTAATTTTAAATAGGTCAATAACTGAGCCTCATGTACAGGAAGAACTATTTCAATTGCTTTTAGTTCTAAAATAATTTCTCCCTCAACCAATATATCTATTTCAAAATATTTAGCAGTGTCAAATCCCTTATAAAAAAGAGGCACTGCAGCTTTTTGGACATATCGAATACCTCTTATGTCGAATTCCTTTAGCAGTGCAAACTGGTAAACAGATTCAAGCAAGCCTGGCCCCAATTCTCTGTGAACAGTAATTGCGCTATCTAATATTACCTTTCCTAATTCGCTATACCTTTCTCTTGTCATAACTCCCTCCTATTTCTCTTCCCTCCGGTGCTAAAATTTCTTCCTATCTAATTATCTTGTTCCCTCCCCGTTTCCCCCTGCCTCCCCGTCTCTGCGGTAATTCTTTATTTCTTCCTTGCTAAAATCGAAAAATTACTTTCATCTTTTACAATATGATTACTCAATATTCCAAGTCCCTCAATTTCCAATTCAATATTATCGCCATCCTGCAACCATTGTTCAGTATAAGCAGAATCATTGAGTTTGCCGGTTCCATTTAATTCCAAAAAGCACCCTGTGCCCACTGTGCCGCTTCCGATTACATCACCTGGAAAAAGATTTACTCCATAAGCACAACGTTCAATGATCTCAGCAAAAGTCCAGTCCATATCTCCCAAATTCCCTTCACTCACCTGCACTCCGTTCACACGGCACTTCATTCTCAGGTTCCAACTTTTACCAGTGTGCCCTTCTTTACAGGGTATTTCAAAAGCTTCCAATTCATCTAATGTAACAAGGCATGGACCGATCACAGTTGAAAGGTCTTTTCCTTTTGCCGGGCCGAGATTGAGTAGCATCTCTTCCATTTGTAAACGCCTGGCGCTGATATCGTTCATGATCATTAAACCCCCAATATAATCATCCGCTTCTTCGGCTTTGATATTTCTTCCATTTTTGCAGATCACGATCGCGGCTTCGAGCTCAAAATCCAGTTTTTCAAAATGATCGGGCATGCAGGTTACTTTTCCCGGGCCTTGAACGCTATGGTGATTGGTAAAATAAAAAATCGGGTATTGGTCAAACTCAGGGATCATGGGCACACCGCGGTTCCTTCTTGCTGCGGCTACATGCTGGCGAAAAGCATAGCCATCGCGGCAGGAGGCAGGGAAAGGCACCGGGGCAAGTAAGTCAAGATCTGCAACAGGCACGCCATTACTTTTTTGCAACCTTCCATCTTTAATAGCTGCATCAACTTTTTGAGCAATCGGGTACATATCATCCCAATAGGTCAGGAATACATTCATGCTATTGGGCAGCTCAGGATTTACCAGGTCGCAATCGTACAACATCCCGTCAACCAAAAAAGCCAACTGGTCATGGCCATCAATCAAATAAGAAGCAAGTTTCATCAGGTATTTTTTTCAATGATAATCTAAACTGATTTCCGTGCCGAAATTATAAGTAAAATGCTTACCATTTTTCATTTTCGGGAATATCATCCTGTTGTTTGAATTGTTTTTTTAATTCCGCTTTTTGTAGCTGGCGCTGGATGATCATTTCTGCGATCAGGCTACCCGCATCTGTATCTGCCTGCTCATTCAGCACCTGCTTTAGTTTGCTTTCATTAATATCGATACGGTAAAGTAATTGTACCAGGGAATGAAAATCCTGTTCAATCAGGTAATTTATTTTTGCAGCCAGTTGATTCCGCAATTCCGCAGCGGCGGAATCAATTGATCCCCGGGCTGTTAAATCAGACGGTAAGCTTTTAATGATTGACAATATTTCATCTTCACTTTGCATCAGGTATATTTTTCCATCACACCCAGTCCAAATAAGGCAAAATCATATTTCACGGGGTCTGTGGCATCTAAAGTTCGTAAGTATTCTGTCAATTCCAATGCTGCGGCCCAATCCATCTGTTTTCTTTCCAGTAAATGAAACCGTTTGGCAACGCGGGCAACATGCAGGTCAATAGGGCAGATGAGTTGTGAGGGTTTAATATCCTTCCATATCCCAAAATCAACCCCATTCTTATCCTTTCTCACCATCCATCGTAAAAACATATTTAAACGTTTACAAGTGGATCCTTTATAGGGTGTGGCGATGTGTTTTTTTGTTCTTGGCAGGTGTTCGAGAGAAAAGAAGTAATGATGAAAGCCCATAAGCGCTTTTTCAATATCCTTGTCACTTTTCTCCATCCATTTTGAAAATGCTGTCTCAAGACTGGAATAAGTTGTGTAATGCTGATGGAGAAACTCAATAAAATAAAAAAGGTCTGTTGTATTGAATGTACGATGTTTAAAGGAAGTCATTTTTTTCAGGCTCGTCGCATCATGGTGCAGGATAAACTCATGCGGTGAGCCATCCATCAAGCCCATCAACTCCTTTGATTTATTAATGATGGTAGCGCGGTTGCCCCATGCAAAAATTGAACTGAAAAAACCTGCGATCTCTATATCCTGTTTTTTAGTGAACAGATGCGGTATGCAGACAGGGTCATCTTTGATAAAAGAAGGCCGGTTGTATTCAGCCACTTTTTTATCAAGGAATTCTTTCAGGCTTTCTTTTTTCATGTTACCCAATTGCCTTGCTAAGGTCTGCTATGAGATCATCTGCATCTTCGATACCAACACTCAAACGGATCAAAGAATCAGTGAGACCGATTTTTAATCTCTCTTCACGCGGAATAGAAGCATGTGTCATGGAAGCGGGATGGTTGATCAAAGATTCAACGCCACCAAGGCTTTCAGCCAAAGCAAATAAATGTGTTGAAGAGAGAACACGCCTGGCGTTCTCCGGACTATCATCTTTCAAAGTGAAACTCATCATACCGCCAAAATCACGCATTTGTTTTTTAGCAACGGCATATCCCGGATGGTCTTCAAAACCACACCAATAAACCTTTTCAACCTTTGGATGATTGCGCAAAAAATGAGCGATCTTTTTTCCATTCTCACAATGCCTTTGCATCCGTACATGCAGTGTCTTAATACCGCGCAATACAAGAAAACAATCCATTGGGCCAGGAACGGCGCCGCAGGATTTTTGAATGAAATATAATTGATCTCTCAGCGCCTGGTCGTTCATCATCAAGCAACCTTGTATCACATCACTATGCCCGCCGAGGTATTTGGTGGCGGAATGCATAACGATATCTGCACCAAGGTCCAACGGGTTTTGCAAATAAGGCGAAGCAAAAGTATTATCCACACAAACCAATATGTTGTTGGCTTTAGCAATGGCTGAAACAGCAGCAATATCAACAATGTTCATCAATGGGTTGGTAGGCGTTTCTGCCCAGATCAATTTTGTATTTGCATTCACCAACGGCTTAATATTATTTACGTCCTGCATGCTCACATAATGAAACTTTATGCCATACTTCTCAAATATTTTTGTGAAGAGGCGGTAAGTGCCTCCATACATATCATCGGCTGCTATCACTTCATCGCCGGGTGATAATAATTTTATCACTGCATCGGTTGCGGCAACACCACTGCTGAATGCCAGCCCGAATTTTGCATTCTCGATCACGGCATAAGCCTCTTCCAATGCCTTGCGGGTAGGGTTCTGGCTACGTGCATATTCAAATCCCTTGTTTTTACCGGGTGCTTCCTGCACATAGGTGGAAGTTTGATAGATCGGAACCATGATCGCACCGGTAGATGGATCGGGTTCTGTGCCCGCATGAATATATTTGGTGCCCATTTTCATGTTGCCTGTTGAAGCATTCTTGTTATCGCTCATATGGAAAGATTGAATTGTTTTGGAACTGCGAAATTAGCCTTAAACCCCGAGGATTTACCAAACCCCGGGGATTTGTAAATCCCAAACCCCGAGGGTTTAAAAACCAAACCCTCGGGGTTTGAAGTTTAAAACAGTTCAGCAGCACATAAATAACGCCAGTCTGAATTTTCAGCCGAATGGGCAGGTTGCGGAATAACAGGACTGTTGATTGCTATTGGGTTAAGGATACCCTGGGTAACCAGTTTCTTTTTTCCTTCCATGATCATTTCCTGTATCCTCTTGTTTTGCATCCATTGTTCTTGCGGAGGCTCATAGCCAATTTTATTTTTT
Organism: uncultured Chitinophagaceae bacterium; assembly: GCA_903884185.1. Taxonomy (GTDB): domain Bacteria; phylum Bacteroidota; class Bacteroidia; order Chitinophagales; family Chitinophagaceae; genus CAISDV01. Next base: position 26,757 of record CAISDV010000090.1, read on the forward strand.
CTCCAGACAATCGAACCAGGCAAATCGCTTTGCATTGACTTTCGTAATATCCATTTGGTAAAACCCTCTTTTATTTTAAAAGATGATGGAAGAGAAAAAATAAATTCAACCAGTTCATGTTGTAAAAAAGGCAGCCGCACCTCTCTTGAATGTGCCATAGAATTCCGGTCGGCATACCGCAGTAATTCTTCCAGTCCTAGATCAACCGTGTTATAGTATAAGATGTCTTCCAATTGTTGAATGACGGGTTTTTGGAGTATATCTGTATTTTGAAAATTGTGTAAGAATTCTTTATTGATATCGGGTGATTTGTTTTGCTGGTTGATGGCCCGCATTTGTAATTGCTTTGCTGCCCAGGCAGGGAAAAATGCCGCTGCATAATTTCTCAAACCCCAACGATCCAAAAAATCATTTTGCTGCAACAGCTTTTTTTCTTTTTGGAAGGAAGAAAAATGAGTTCTCAACAAGCTTTGCAAATACCAATGTGTATATTTTTTATAGCCTCCTAATATCTCGTCTGCCCCTTGTCCGTCTAATAATACTGTCACACCTTTTTCTTTTGCCAGCTTGTACACCATAAACTGTGTAAGCACACTACTGCTTTGCAAAGGCTCTTCCTGGTGATGCATGAGTTGTTTCCAGTTATTGATCCAGTCATCAGCAGTTGGCGTAACAGTATATTGCTGAATATGCAGATGATCCGCCACTTCTTTACTAAAAGAGGCTTCATCATTTTTATATCCCGGAAAGATGGCGGTAAAACAATTGAGAGGTGAATGATCAGTTAATTTTTGAATGACTGCTGCAATGGAAGAGCTATCTAACCCGCCACTAAGGCTTGCTCCCAGCGGCACATCACTTCTCAATCGTCTTTTTACAGATTCAAATAATAATTCTCTGAACTTCTCAATGGCGCTGGATTCAGTCAATTTATCACTACCTGCATGCCGATTCATTGTGTACCATCTTTCTTTTTTTATTTTTCCCTGTGATGGTTGTATGAGTAAGCGATATCCCGGTGGCAGGGATAAAATATTACTGTAAAATGTTTCAGCTTTATTGATTGGATTTTGGAGGTAACCCGGACTAAGATAATTCAGCAGCATGCTACCATTCATTTGCTTCTCCAAGCTCGCTGCCCAAAGCGCTTTCATCTCGCTGGCAAAGATCAGTTGAGAAAAATTTCCAATTACTTTTTTGCCTGTATGATAATAGAGTGGCTTCTCGCCAAACCGATCCCTTGCTATTAAAAGCTCTTTTTCTTTCGCATTATACAAAGCAAAAGCGAACATGCCGTCAAAATGATGCAGGCAATCTTTTCCCCAGCAATCATACGCTGCGGGAATTATTTCAATATCGGATGAAGTGGTAAAAGAGTACCCTTTCTTTCGGAGTAGTTCTTTGAGTTCAATATAATTATAGATCTCGCCGTTAAAAATGAGCGTATAATCTAAATAGTGAAAGGGCTGGGAAGCGGCTTCGCTGGTATCAATGATAGCTAAACGGCGATGTCCAAATAGAAGCGTGCCTTCTTCATTTTTCCAGTATCCTTCACCATCGGGGCCACGGTGCTGCAGTGAATCTGTCATCCGCTGTAACTTTTCCTGCGTTACCAGAGATGGATCGGGAGATAAGATGCCTGCAATTCCACACATATATAAATGTAGAGAAAAATGAATTAAATGCTGGTTTAACCACAATGGCCACAAAGAAGGCACCAGGCACACAAAGAATTTCTTGTAATAAAAAAAATATTACTCAGCGAACCTCTCCGTCTCCCCGTCTCTGCGGTGAAAAAGGCCTATAATTTAAAGGCTAATGCTACAAAGCAAAGCGAAGGCCCTACGTATTACGAAGTTGTGGTAGCTTGCTGATAGCAAAAGCTTTCAACTCAGGAAAAAAGGCTGAGTAATACTTTTTTAACTCTGTGTAGTTTTTTTCAAAAAGTAAAAAGACTGGTCTGGGGTCAGAAATGTAAACCGCTCTGCGGGTAAGCCCTCCAAAACTTTTTTCTATTCCTTTAGTGAATTGATAATTGTACAGCCAATTTTGCGAACGCATGTATGGGAACATTTGCCCGAAACGTTCGGGGAACACATTTGCGTGCCTCCCTAATTGATCATAAGTATTTTGAGTAAATAAAAGCAATGCCTCATCATTGGCAAATTCATTAGTATCAGTCGCCAGGAAATGGTCATAAACAACATCCATGAACGCCCCAGCATATTTATCTGCGGCAGGCCTTAATAATTGCTTTGCGGTTTTTGTAACTGCATGATCATCCGTAAACTCATCAATGGCCCGGTGCAGCGCTATTCCTTTTTGTATGCCTTCCGGATAATCAAACTTCTTCTTCCCTTTTACAAAATCACTGATCATATTGCCCACCAGTATTTCTTCATCGCCAAAAGAAAGATATGCGTGGGCCAGGTAATTCATCCGGTTTAATTATTTATAAAAGATACAATGTCTTTTACAAATTGCGTATTCAGGGGCAACGTGGCATCATGATATGTTTTCTGATCTTTGTCAAAGCAACCTGATTCTGCATTTTTGAGCGTATGTGTCATCGATGGAATAGTATCCAGCTTGCTTTTAGGATTGGCAGCGTATAAATTTTTTGCATCCCTGACCAACACCTGTATATCACAGGTTCCTTGTAAGATCAGGATCGGGCAGTTTACTTTTTTGATCTCTTCTGTTGGATCATGTTTCAGCCAGGAGATCATATAAGGCTGAACGCTTGGGCGAAAAAGAGCATACATATATTGAGGGACAGAATCTATCAGCTTACCTTTTTTCAAACTGCTCAAATCAGCAGTTACTTCATTAATGATAGCAGCAGGCTGGTGCTGGTTGGTCAATTGTTCTGTGATGACCACATCAATATTTCTTCCTGCACCACTTACAGAAACGTATCCTTTTACCGGTCTTTTTTGTGAAGCGATCATTCCTATCAATGATCCTTCGCTGTGGCCAATAAAATAAATATTCTTATAACCCAGGCTGTCTCTCATGTGATCATATACTTTAAGTGCATCATTCACATAATCATCGAAGGATAAGTTGGCTTCACTAAAACCTTTTACTGCACTTTTGGCGATGCCTCTTTTATCATAGCGAAATGTGGCAATATTTTCTGAAGCCAGGCTTTCAGCAAGCATCTTATACGAGCCTGCAGAAACACCCAAAGGATTATTCCCATTTCTGTCTGTTGGCCCTGAGCCGGCAATGATGATGGCCAGTTTTTTTTCTTTGGGATTAGAAGAGGGCGACAAAAGTGTTCCTTCAACAGTTCCACCCGGGATACTGATAGTAATAACCTTTTCAGACGGTTGTGCTTCAGCTTTAATAAAAACGAAAGCAAGCAGCGCGAGAGTAATATATTTTTTCATTTTATTGTTTGTGTTTTTTATAATAGGTATAAGAATAGATACAAGGCACCAAGGCGCTGATGATTGTGAGTGATATGAAAACAATAAACCCTGCTTTGTCGGGCAAAAGCAATGTAGCGATGATAATTAGAATACCAGCAGTGAAAAACATTTTACCACCGAGCCTGTGTGTTTCCCTCCAGGTATCCTCATCTTCCAATGTCCAGGGTGTACGGATGCCTACAAAATAATTGGGTTTAATGCTGTGCATCATATTACCCAGGTAAACAAACATTAAACCTATCATCGGGAACATGAACTTTGCTATATCAAAACCATTATGAGCCGTAGTATAAATAATGGCGGTATTTATGGCCCCGAGAAAAATCATTAAGACCATGGCCATTTTGCTAAAAGTATCCTGTGAATATTTGGCTTTTTTCTTGGGATCGAAATTGGGGACATATTTCAATAACACATATAGCAATAATGATACGCCTGAGAGAAGGAATGCTATAAATAAGAATTCGCTCTTGTCGCCATACCTGTCTGGTTGCCCGTGTAAATTAAAATGCAGGGCTACGGTGTTGGGTAGTGACGGGTATACCCATGCCAGGTAAAAAAGTGGGATGAACCAGATAACGGCTGCTACGAGGTCTTTTCCTGTAAATTTTTTCATTTCGTTTTCTTTTTGGGTGAGAATTGAAGTATCCATTTGAACATTTCGTCCATGACAGTAGTGTTGATGGAGTAATATATGAACTGCCCTTCTTTAACTGCTACCACCAGTCCGGCCTGCTTCAAAAGGTCGAGGTGATGAGAGATACTGGGCTTCGACATATCAAACTGGTCGGCAATATCACCCGCGGTCATATCTTTTTCTTTCAGCATTTCCAGTATGGATCGCCGCGTTGGGTCGTTCAGGGCTTTAAAAAGGATGTTCACCGATTATGAGTATTTATATATTTAGACAAATGTCTAAATACTTGATGATATTTCCAAATATTTCTTTGAAAATGATGCCATTCATCCCTGCAAAGGGAACCATTAATCATCCTAATCACAGTTTTGGGGGCATTGTGATTTTTTTAAGAAATTCTCTCTAATGCTTTACTGTAAAGGGTTTGAGGCTGATATTAACCTGCATTAACATTGGCATTAACTCCGTTCATCACATCGCTGCTATTTCCCTTTTAACTTATCACACTGTGCCCGGTCTTTATATGCGTTGATTCTATTTTTGACATGCAATCACGAAAAAGACGGATCACAAAAATTAATAAAATTAAAAAACCTTAAAATTTAAAAAACATGAAAAAATTAATTCTTACGGCTTTAGTAGCCATCGCAATCGGAGCCAGCAGTTTTGCCGCTTCAACAGTTAATGAAAAAGCAACCAGCCATTTTGCAAAAACATTTGCGGCTGCGAAAAATGTAGCCTGGAAATCAGACCTTAACTATTCAAAAGTGGCTTTTGTAGAGAATGGCGAACAAATGGAAGCATTCTATAGCGCAGATGGAAGCCTGATCGCTACCAGCAAATCTTATGCTTTTGACAAACTTCCGGCAACTGCTTTAAAAATTATTACAAAAGAGTACCAGTATCCTTCTTATTCATTAAAGGATTGTATTGAAGTAACAAATGAGTATGGCGAAAAGAGCTATTATGTTTCTATGAAAAATAAAAGCGGCGACCTGGTATTGCAGGTATCCTTGTCAGGCGACATAGATGAGTTTTTGGGATAAGGGAATTTGGTTATTACAGTCAAAAAGGCCTTCCGTTATACAGCGGGGGCTTTTTTATTTGGCTGAAGGTGTATAAACCTATCCCACAAAAGACCTTTAAAAAAACTATTTTTGCCGCTAACAAAACTATCATCATGAAGAGAGGCCCCATTTCAGAATTTATAGAACATCATTACCGCCATTTTAATTCGGCTGCATTGGTAGATGCTGCAAAAGGTTACGAAACCCATCTGACCGAAGGGGGAAAAATGATGGTCACGCTTGCCGGCGCCATGAGTACGGCAGAACTGGGTATCTCATTTGCTGAAATGATCCGCCAGGGGAAAGTAGATATTATCAGTTGCACCGGCGCCAACCTGGAAGAAGATATCATGAACCTGGTGGCGCATAGCCATTATAAAAGAATTCCCAATTACCGCGAACTTAGTCCTAAGGAAGAATGGGACCTTCTCGAAAATCATTACAACCGTGTTACCGATACTTGCATTCCCGAAGAAGAAGCTTTTAGGAGATTGCAACAGCATATTCATAAAATATGGAAAGGTGCAGAAGCTGCGGGTGAAAGGTATTTTCCGCATGAGTATATGTACAAGATGTTATTGAGCGGTGTATTGGAACAGTATTATGAAATAGATCCAAAGAACAGTTGGATGCTTGCTGCGGCTCAAAAAAATATTCCGATCGTAGTGCCGGGTTGGGAAGACAGTACCATGGGTAACATCTTCGCCAGTTATTGCATCAAGGGTGAGTTGAAAGCTTCTACCATGAAAAGTGGTATTGAATATATGGTGGAGTTGAGCGATTGGTATAGAAAAAACAGTTCGGGAAAAGGCGTTGGATTTTTTCAGATAGGTGGTGGTATTGCCGGTGATTTCCCGATCTGTGTGGTGCCAATGATGTACCAGGACCTGGAATGGCATGATGTTCCGTTCTGGAGTTATTTCTGCCAGATCAGCGACAGCACTACCTCTTATGGGTCGTACAGCGGGGCGGTACCGAATGAAAAGATCACCTGGGGTAAGCTTGACATACACACGCCAAAGTTTATTGTAGAGAGCGATGCTACGATTGTGGCGCCATTGATATTTGCATGGGTGTTGGGTTGGTAAACCCCCTCCTAAATCCTCCCTGCAACGGAGGACTTAATAAGTAATAAAAAAGCTTCGATCATTATCTGACCGAAGCTTTTTTATTTTATAACGAGTTGTTTATTACCTCGAAGGCATATTCAATGGAGTATCTCTTTTCAGCATTTTATCCCTGTTGGCCATATCCCATCCTGTTAAGAAAATAAGCTGAACCCTTTTCTGGTACAAAGGCCAGGTTATTTTTTCAATAGTATCTGTTGGTTTATGATAATCTGCCTGCAACATTCCATCATAGAAAAAGAGAATTGGAATACCCATGCGTGCAAAATTATAATGGTCGCTGCGGAAATAAATACGGTTCTGGTCATTTGGATCGTCATATTTATAATCCAATACCAGCTTGGTATTTTTATTATTAACGCCTTCATTGATGATCGGAAGTTCACTGCTCAGTTTATCATGCCCAATCACATATACATAATTCATCGTATCGCCTGTCTTGCGCTCTGTATCTATTCTTCCCACCATATCCGTATTCAGGTCAACTGAAGTTTTATCTAAAGGAAATATTGGATGCTCAGAATAATACTGTGAACCCCAAAGGCCTTTTTCTTCACCACTCACTGTCATGAATACGATCGTGCGGCGGGGGTGAATTCCTTTCTTTGCAGCTGCAGAAAATGCTTCTGCCATTTGTAAAACGCTTACAGTTCCAGAGCCATCATCATCAGCCCCATAATAAATAACATCGCCTCTTTTTCCTAAATGGTCATAGTGGCCGGTAAGAAAAACATATTCATCTTTTTTATCAGTACCAGGTAAAATACCTACCACATCACTGCTTTCCAGATTCACTACACTTTTTTCAACATTCAGTTTTAATTCTGCAGAATAACTGCCTTTGTTCACTTCCTTTAATTGAGCGGTAGTAAGCGTAGCTGGGCGACCTAATAATGCAGAACCCACTTCATTAGAAACGGTTACTGTCATGAAAGGAGCATTCGGACGGGGAAGGTACATGTTGCCTTTTACAGGTGTTGCAGTTGTGCGTGGAAAATTAGAAGCAATGATAATAATACCAGCTGCGCCCGCTTTCTGTGCAGCAGCAGCTTTTCCGGCGGCAGAAGTTGGGCCTCCAAATCCACCACGACCGCGCTGTGGTGTAGCAGGAGCGGCAGGAGCAGGGGCTCCACTTCCATCCATTACCAATACTATCTTGCCACTTACGTTAAGCCCTGTATAGTCATTGATCTTATTAGCTGAATCAACAATACCATAACCCGCAAATACCAGGTTATTGAATGTCCAGTCGCCATTATTAATGCCTGTAAGTCCGAAAGAATAATCTTTATCCCATTCAAACGTTTTTCCGTTTACCTGTAATTTTTTACTGATCAGTTCATCCTGGAAAACGGGATATTTTAATTGATAGCTATCACCATTTCCGGGAAGTAAACCAAATTTTTTGAACTCGTCTTCGATATACGCTGCAGCCCTTTTCTGGCCGGGAGTAGCTGTTTCACGCCCTTCCATTTCTGCACTGGCAATAATGGTTAATTTTTCTTTGAGGCCTTTTTGTGTGATGAGTTCGGCATACTTTGCCGCCACTTCATTGCTTTCCTGCGCCCATGCAAACGTTGTTGCAAATAGCAGGCATACTGAGAGGATCTTTTTCATTGTATTGTTTATTGGTTGGATGATGAACAAGCGATTTTGTTGACACGATCGGCGTGACGGCCACCTTCAAAAGGCGTTGCCATAAACTGCCCGATCATTTCGAGCGCTAAAGATAAGGCTACAAACCTTGCGGGAACACAGATTATGTTGGCATTATTATGCTTGCGCACAAGCACCGCCACATCATTTTCCCAGCAAAGCGCGGCACGAACACCGGCATGCTTATTAGCTGTAATAGCTACACCATTGGCGCTGCCACAGAATAATATGCCAAAAGAAGTTTCATTGTTTTCTACGCTAGAAGCCACCGGGTGGGCGAAATCGGGATAGTCTACGGATTGTGCTGAGTGTGTGCCAAAATCCTTTACCTGGAACCCCTGATCTGCCAGCCATTTTTTTACTGCTTCTTTGTATTCAAATCCCGCATGGTCACTTCCAATGGCAATGGGTAATGATGAATTGAATACATTATTCATAGTATGGGGCGGCCGGCTTTCGATCAACCGGGCTAAAATTGTGAGGCGTAAAGTTAAAGGATGAAGTGAAAAAACAATAAAAACTTGACCTGCGGTTAATAAACATTTAGCGCAGGATCTTCATTTTCACCATTTCTATGCGCGTGTCACTCACATTCAGTATATCGAATTGATAATGGCCCAGGATGATCTTTTCTTTGGGCTTGGGAATTGTTTCGTGACGATTAATGATATAACCGCTTAATGTTTCCGATTCACTTTCAGGGAAATCAAGATCATATTTTTCATTAAGGTAATCCAGCTCCAGCCGCCCGCTGAAAATGAATTCACCTTCGGCCAGTAATTTTTCTTCAAACTCTTCCACATCATATTCGTCCCTGATATCGCCAAAGATCTCTTCCAGCACATCTTCCATGGTAACGATACCGGCGGTGCCGCCAAATTCATCCACCACCCAGGCAATGCTTTTTCTTTCTTTTGTGAAACGGCTGATCAGGTCTGTGGCGCTCATGCTTTCAGGTACTGCAGGAATGGGCAATAGAATTTCTTTAATAGCAGCAGGCCTTTTAAAAAGGTCCAATTGATGGATGTAGCCAAGGATATCATCTATGTTTTCATTATACACTACCAGCTTGCTTAGTTTGGTATGGATAAAATGCTGTTTCACTTCTGCAATAGTTGCGCTTATTTCTACGGCTTCGATCTCTGTACGTGGTACCAGGCATTGGCGGATCTTTACCATGGGAAGGCTCAATGCATTCTCGAATAATTCTGTATTCAGTTCAGGGTTGTCCTCATCCTGTTCTTTTGTTTGCTGGAAAAAATGCTCAAGGTCAACTTTTGTAAAAGCTTCATTACGGTCTTTGAGATGAACATTAAAAAGATACTTCAATATCCATTGTGCAATATCAACAAAGAAAGAGGCGAGAGGCTGAAAGAAACCATGAAAGAAATTTGCAACAGGTGCAAATGCAGCCAGTAGTGTATCGTTCTTAGCCCTGAAGATTGCTTTAGGAATGAACTCGCCGAATATGACAACCACCAAAGTGGAAACAAGCGTATCCACGATCAGTTTCAGGTATTCATTGCTGATGTTGAGCGGGTTCCAGGCAATACTTTTTAGCAACTCATCAAACAACAAACCATACACCACCAAAAAAATATTCAATCCAACCAAGCAGGTGCCGATAAATTTTGCGGGTTCATCCATAAAACGGCTAAGGATAATACCACTGGTTTTGCCCTGTTTCTTTTTCAGTTCAATACCCAGCCGGTTGGCGCTGATGAACGCGATCTCGTAACCGGCAAAGAAGCCGATAAAGACCAGGCTAAGGCCTATCCAGATAATATTATACAATTCAGGCACGATACGAATGTACCAAAAAAGGATTAGGATTTTTTGGATTTCAGGATTGGCAGGATTTAAATGCATAAAAAAATTCTGGCAATCTTTACCTCGTCCCAGTGGCATAAAAAAATGCCCCGTAAAAACGGGGCACGCTAGCCGATATGCACATGAGAAAAACTAAAACCTGACCGGCTGTTGTGAAATTATAATGTAGTTGTCTGCAGTTGATACGTAGTAACGCTTATAAGGTTACAGTTAAGGTGATCATTCTTTTGTCATATTCTAAAAGACACAAGTATCGACAACATGTTGCATTGATCAAGTATTGGGATCATTTAAAATCCACCGTACAATTTTGGCATTTGATAACAATCTTCGTTGCCTTGCCGTCACCCACAGCAGCAGTGAACTTGGCAGGGTTGCTTGAATCATTATTCCAGTTGCCGCTACTTGGAGGAAAGTAAACTCCGAACCCCATTTTCATTGGCGGCGCATTGTTTCCAGATGATATTGTACCATAGACCATTTTTGCTGTATCTGTGTACTTTACCGGGTAGCCAGATACCTGGTATCCTGTTACGGTCCGTGCTGATAAGGTTGATTTTGTAGTATCTTTTACAGCATCTGCTTTTGTTTGATAACCTGTCACTGTGCGTGCGGTCATGCTTGCTGTATCTGCTTTTCTAACTAATCCGGCCGGGGGCTGGGTAGATGTTTTTGGGCCAGCTCCGTAACCAATTACTGTTCGCTCTCCATTTCGCCCTGCAATTTTTTCAGATTCTATTTCCACAATTTTCTTTTCAAACCCTGCATATACTTTGCTGTAAGGGCCGGTGAAATCAACAGAATAATTTTTAATATTGGTCATGGGTAGGATCAGGTTGGCAGAATTGTCATCAATTTTAATAAGTGTAACTGTTGCATCTATATTCCTGATCTTGATATCAGCGGCACGACAATCTACGTCAATAGAACCCGTTAGCCGATTGATGCGAAAATGACCAAACTCTTTTCTGCCGGTGATGGACCCTGCCTCATCAAATTCATAATCATCATTGTTTGAACTTCTGATATTACTTTTTTTAACGTTTGCAGCATCAATAGTAGAGTAGTCGCTTTCCATATCAAGGTCATCTATATTCTTTGCACTGAAACGTCCATTGTTAAATTCTATTTCCGCCGTCTTTATATTTTCACCAATAAATGTTGAATATTTGGAACGCAGCCTTAGCTTTTCTGCATTTTGCATTTCAAGGTGGCCGTTTGTAATATCAATACGTGCGTCTGTTATATCAGATGATATTTGCACATCTGAATATTTATTATCTATATCCAGTTTTGATGATTGCGGCACATAGATCACAAGCATTTTTTTTGCCGATTTGTTTTCAATATTCTGGCCACTTACATAGACAGATGATCCATTTCCCGAAGCTGTTGAAACCCCGTTGCTCACACCTGAGCCGGTCACTGTTACTCCGTTATAACTATAAGTTGCATTCCCGGCATAACCTGAACGAATCCTGATAGAATTCCCAATAATTTTTATGGAAATATTGAGGTGCTCAAGCCACTCTTCATCGGTGAGTTTCTCTTCACCATCATAATATGCTGTAGTAGTAACCTTAACCTTTGACTGATCCCAGGTCTTTATTTGAATGGGGCGTGAAGAGTTCTCGATATTGATATCGGCCCCTTTGCTTACGGTTACTTCCTGGCTTACTTCTTTTGAAGAAGTTTTCTGTGCATTTGTATGAATAGTAAACAGCACTATCAATACAAACCCGCTCATTATTTTTTTCAGAATACTCGTTTTCATTTTTTTTAAATTAAATAGTAAGAAAATAGGGTTTATTAGAATTTTCAGGAGTGTGATTTTGTTTGAAACGATTATTGGACTTATTCATTTCGGTCTGCAACTGTTTTAGCACATTCAGTTTTTGCTGGTTGATATTGATCAGTTGCCCAAGCAGTTGATCATCCAGGCCATGTTTGGCAATTTCTTTTTTGAGGTCGAGTTCATCTTTGTCAATTTTTTTCAATTGTGCTTTGCAATCAGCAAAACAAGATGCAACATCTCCATACAAAGGGGTGGAACTGATACGTGAGCGTTGCAGGTTGATGACCTGTGTAAAACTGCTTTCCAACTCATTGACTATGCGAATAGGATCATTTGCAGCAGGATGCTTTGCAATGGAATGGTGCGGCCGCGTAATTTCTTTTTTTTGTATGCTGGCTATGGGAGCATTGTCTTTCTTGCCGTTTGTAAGCGGTTGCACTTTTGGTAAAGGATGGGAAACAACAATTGGGGTATTGTTTATTTTTTTAGTTGATAAGGTGTACCAGGCTGCCCAGCCACATAACAGTATCACACAGGCTGCGGCAATACGGATGAATAATGGGATAGTCTTGTTCTTTGATGGCAACTGGTTTTGTATGTTCTGCCATACTTTATCACCCGGCTCATCATTGCCAAGATCATCCCTGTGTTCCTGTAAATATTGTTTAAACTTGTCCATCTGTTTGTAATTGTTTTACGATCTTTTCTTTTAGTAATTGCCTTGCGCGGTGGTATTGGCTTTTGCTGGTTCCTTCGGTGATACCCAGGTTCTCAGCAATTTGTTTGTGGCTGTAATCTTCCAGCACAAATAAATTGAATACCTGCCTGCAACCTTCCGGAAGATTTTTTACCTGGCGGTGAATATGTTCCAGTTTTACATGTTGCCACCATTCAGTTTCTTCATCTTGCGGCGAATCATGCTTATCAGCTTCCCATTCATCCCAGTAAAAGACCTTTTTGCTGTAACGGATGCATTCATTAATAACGATCTTTCTCAGCCAACCTCCAAAATGCTGTTCTACTTTTAACTGGTGAAGGCTTTTAAAAGCGATCAGGAACGATTCCTGCAACACATCTTCCGCATCGGCCCTGTTACCTGTCATCCTGATGCAAATGTTAAACATGGCCTTGCTGTACTGTCCATACAACCAACCCTGCGCATTTCCATCATTCTGGCGCGCCTTTTTCACAACAGCAGTAAGTATGTTTATTTCCTGTGCCAATGAATGTTTCCGCTTATAAGAGTAAAGGTTTGCGAAAAGGTTGGAAGGAAGGGGAGATATTTTAAAATAAAAAAACTTAACTCTTGGAGGGACTAAAACCAAGCCCCTGACTCTTGGAGGGTTTTAAACCAAACCCTAACTCTTGGAGGGTTTCAAACCCTCCAAGAGTTATTACGCCAAATCCATAAAGGGCTTATTTTTTAAGATATTTTCTATTTTTTCGATCACATCCGATGTCAATAGCTTCACTACATTCAACGCTTCCAGGTTTTCGAACAGTTGCTCTTTTCTGGTAGCGCCTAAAATAGCAGTGGTAACATTCGGGTTATGGATACACCAGGCAATGCTTAAAGATGCAAGTGAAACACCCAGTTCTTTTGCAAGCGCGGCCAGTTTTTTTACTTTCTCCATTTTATCGTCTTGCATCCACCTGTCTTTCAGCCAGTCAAACCCTTTTATTCCCAACCTTGATCCTTCGGGTATGCCGCTAATATATTTTCCCGTCAGGAAGCCCGCTGCCAAAGGGCTCCAGATGGTGGTACCCAATCCAGCATTCTGATAAACCGGCAAATAATCCTGCTCTACTTTAAAACGTTCGAACATATTGTATTGTGGCTGCTCCATCGATGGGCCGATCAAATTATTTTGCCTTGCTACTTTATGCGCTTCCATGATCTCGGCGCCGCTCCATTGACTAGTGCCCCAGTACAAAACTTTTCCCTGCTGAATCAAATGGTGCATGGCCCATACCACTTCTTCAATTGGCACATTTGTATCCGGGCGATGGCAGAAATAGAGATCAAGATAATCTACCTGTAAACGTTCCATCGCTTCATGACAGGCTTCCATTAAATGTTTACGGCTTAGACCTGTTTGATTGGGCTTTGCATCTTTTCCCTTCCATCCAAAATATGCTTTTGATGAAACTATATACGATGTCCTTTCCCAGTTCTTCTTTTTTAATACACGGCCCATCATGCTTTCACTCTGGCCGTTTGCATAGGTTTCGGCATTATCAAAAAAATTAATGCCTTTATCATAAGCAATGCCCATCAGTTCATCGGCAATGCTGTCATCTATTTGTTTGTGAAAAGTTACCCAACTGCCAAAACTCAGCGTACTTAACTGCAAGCCGCTACGCCCCATTCTCCTGTATTCCATTGTAGTGATTTTTAAGTTTGAAAAAGTATCAGCCTATCAAAAATATAGAACTTTTCAATGCAGGGATTTATAATAATAACAAGTGGATCCTTATTTATTTTTTTGTGAAATATTAAAAAACTTTTTTATGCCAAGAAATTCCTGCAAAAAACTTGGCGCCTTATTTTTCTTTGCGCCTTTGCGTGAAAAAATTATCAATAAGTGCTGTCGGGGATATTCATGCGACTATCATTCACATCAAATAAGGTGAACTCTTTGAAATCCTGCCGCGATCTCATCCCCGTGCGGCTTCTGAGTATTTGTTTGGGTTGATGGATGGTAACAGGTTTATCGGTATAAAAAATTTCCTTGTCCTGGTCCCAGTACAATTCAGTGGTATGAAGCGTATCGCCTTTGGTATTGAAGACAACCACACTATCCCTCAAAAAAACCTTATGATCATTCTCCAGGTAACGGCCAAATTGTGCGCTGAGCTGGCTTTCTACCTGCAGGGAGCTATCATAAAAATCAACATGCAAGCCTTTGGGAAATTCCACTCTCACGGTATCAAACTGGTAACGGAGCATAAAAGGAGCAAGCAACTTTGCCTTCGTCACCCCGCCGTGACTGAAATAACTTTCAATGCCTTTTCCTTCATCAACTCCCAAACCTTTTTTCCCAAGCGCCTGAACTTTTTTAATATCATTCTCGCAGTCAATAGCCGATAGGCAAATCAGCAGAACAACAATTTTTTTTATATGACTATTAAAATGGAGCATACTCTAAGTAGGCAAACTTAATCCATCCGGGGAATTCAATTAATTATTTAACTCGCTGATTGCATATAGGCCCCTGTAAAGCAGGTCGGGATCGCCAACCACGTTGTTCTTCAGGTGAGGAAGAAAAAAAGGTAGGTCACCACCGGTAATCAAGACTGAAAGATGTTCATATTTCTCCTTGTATGCATCAATGATCCCGTCAATTTCTTTAGCCATTCCCAATATTACACCGCTCAATAAATTTGTGCGCGTATCATAACCCACCAGCGAAAAGTTGCTATCAGCCTCGATCATAGGAAGTAGTGCAGTCTGCTCATGCATGGCACGAAAGCGCATCTTCATTCCGGGCGAAATACTTCCTCCAAGAAACTGGTGGAATTTATTGGTGAAATTATAAGTGATGCATGTCCCTAAACCAATGGCAAGGCTATGTTGCTTTGGGAAAAGGTCCACCGCTGCGGCACATATGGCCAGCCTGTCGGCACCAATTGTTCCCGGCTTTCCTACCGGAGTGGTGATAGGAAGTTTGCTGGTATGATCTAATTTATGAAAGCGTGTATTCTGCTGCAATAAATTTTCTATTTCAGGATCATGGCTGATAACAGAAGACAGTATGCTTTTATCAGGATGAAATTGTTCCAGCAATGCTTTGACAGTTGCAGGGGTATCCTCTTCCATCACGATCATCGTTTTCAAATCGCGGCCGGAGAAGACCGCGCACTTTAATCGTGTATTGCCAAAATCAAAACAGAGAGTCGTTTGCATAATATGATTTACATGTCAAAATTAAAGCCCTTCAATTCATTAAAATGGCCATTCAGCTTAATTTTCTCTTTTAAATTTTCTATTCCGCCCACCATGGGCAATACTTTGTTCAGGTGGCGCCTTATATATTCCAGGCGTTGTGTCTCAAATAATAAGCCAAGTAATTCATATTCTTCTTCCAGTGATAATCCTGCATGGTGTGCTATATCGTAACTGGATAGTTCTTCATCGGGTTTAATAAAATCCTTGGTCACATTCAAGAGGCGATGCAGCTCTCGGATCTTTGCCACAACTTTTCGCATCATTAATATATTCCTTATTTCATTATTCTCAGGATAATATACAATAGCGCCGCTGAATAATTTGTCGGGGATAGATTTGATGATTTCAAGCACCGTGAAAACCTTGATGCCTTCGGTGCGGATATCCATTTTGCCATCTTCATGCACTTTTACGATCTCTGTTATTTTTACTAGCGTGCCGGATTCACTCACTCCATTATTCAATACAGATGGTATACCAAATGGTTTGCCCTCCTTGTGGCAATCCTCCACCAATTGCCTGTAACGGGGCTCAAATATGTGCAGGTTCAGCTTTTCACCGGGATAAACAACGATGCTGAGGGGAAATATGGGGATGAAGTTTGTCATGCGGGTACAAATCTACTATCAAGACAGGACTTTATTATCTTCGGCATGTATTCAGTCTTTTATGAGTTCAATATCGGTTGTCATCATTACTTACAATGAAGAAAAAAACATCGACAGGTGCCTGCAGAGCTTGAAGGGTATTGCCGATGAGATCGTGGTAGTTGATTCTTTGTCAACAGATAACACGGAAAGCATTTGTATGCAATATGGTGTACGGTTTATTTCCCAGGCTTTTCTCGGGTATATTGAACAAAAGAATTTTGCGCTTGACCAGGCTTCGCATGATCATGTATTGAGTTTGGATGCTGATGAATCTCTAAGTGAATTATTGCTGGAAAGTATAGCCGATGAAAAGCAAAAGGGTTTTCCTGTAGATGGCTATACGATGAACCGGTGCAGTAGTTTTTGCGGAAAATGGATCAGGCATGGGGCATGGTACCCAGACAGGAAACTGAGGCTGGTTAATAAGAAGAAAGGACGTTGGGGTGGTATCAATCCACATGATAAACTGGAATTAAAGGAAGGTAGTAGCATACAACAATTAAAAGGCGAGATATTTCATTACAGTTATTATTCATTGGAAGAAGTGGTAACGCAGAACAATAAATTTACCAGCATACAAGCCAAAGCCATGTTTGCGCAGGGAAGGCGTGCCAATGTTCTTAATCTCATATTCAATCCATTACTCGCATTTATCAATGGCTTTATTTTAAAAGCAGGTTTTTTAGATGGTGCCGATGGGTTTTTTATCGCTTCGTCTGTTGCTTACCAGACCATGGTAAAATATGCGAAACTCCTGCACTTGCAGAGAGAACAAGGGTCATGAATCATTTGAATGCCTATTCAGGTCATATCCCAAACACAAAAAAATGGAGAAAATGGCAACGCCATATTGCCCTTCCAAAGAATCATCAGTAATCAATGGTATCAGCAAAATTGTACAGAGCGAAACGGAGAATATATTTTTTAGGCTGAAGAAACTCAGAAGTATTATTAGTCCAATTGAAAACAGGATCGCTCCAAACCATCCGCTACCTGCGCTAAACACGAGCCATTCATTGGTTGGTGAGAATCGTTCATAATCTTTGGATAGGGGATGAAATTGTTGGTGCCATTGAGTGATTGATGATTTGATATCGCCAAAACCAACTCCTGCCACCGGATGTTTCTGTGTAATATCCCATCCCGCGCGCATAGAAAGTATCCTGTCGCCATCAGCAGATCCTTCTTCAAATTTTCCATTTGAATATTGATGAAAATTCCATACCGCATATTGTACACGATTGTGCAATGTTGGGATGGACTGGTAGGCGATAAAAATAGCTGCTGCTATTATAATGAATGTAAGTAGCCCGGTCTTCCATTGTTTTTTTTGAAAGAGCAAAGAAAATAATTCGATCAATAATGCAACATATAAACAAAGCAATCCTGTCTTTGCTGCCAGCAAGTGCAGGTATGCGCCCAGCAGTAAAAGAATAATGCCACCGGTAATTTTTTCTTTTTGAGTTGATTGAAATTTTAATTGATAATACAGTACGATCATTGTTAATACAACCAGCCAACTAAAACGGATATGGTCGTTATCCAATGCAACGGGAATTATTCTTGCAACGAGGTACGATTTGATGATAGCGTCCTTGTCGATCACATATTGCCAGTTACTCCATAAACAACATAGCAATACAGCTATGCTCAATAGCCAAATACCTGTTTTCCATTGTTTTTTTGAAAGCTGCATGGATATAACCCCCAGGCAAATAGTAAGCAGCGGAAGTTTTGTAATAGCGCTTTGCCACCATAGCTCCTTATCAAGGCTCCATAGCCCTGAAACCCATACCGGTAAAAGGATACAGAGCACGCCAACTATAATATATTTCAGTGAAGATTTGTTTTGGGCTGAGGTAAAAGCAAAAAAAATCATAATCGCTGAAACAATTGATAGTGCCGCACGCCCAGCAAACAAGCTCATGATGAGCAGCAGGAACGAAATAAAAGCCAGTCGGTTATTTTTCAACAGAGTTTGCATCAGGGGGCTAAATTCGTGTATCTGGTTTACTTTAGCAATTCATGTGGCAGCAAATCATTAAACAAATCAAAGACGGGGATATAAAAGCCCTGGCAAGAGCCATTTCCCTTGTGGAGAATGAGCATGATAATTATTTTGAAATATTGCAGCAGTTGCCTCCTTCAGCAACAAAGATAATTGGCATAACAGGGGCACCGGGCGCGGGTAAAAGCACATTGGTTGATGCATTGATCGGGGAGATCGTTTCACAGAATAAAAAGGTAGGCGTGCTTTGTGTTGATCCGTCATCACCCTTTCATTTGGGAGCGTTATTGGGCGACAGGATAAGGATGAGTGAATGGTATGATCATCCCAATGTATTTATTCGCTCACTTGCAACACGAGGTAGCCTGGGTGGACTGCATCCAAAGATCATGGAGATAGTAGACCTGATGAAAGCTGCGCCTTTTGATCATATCATTATTGAAACAGTGGGTGTTGGGCAAAGTGAAATTGAGATAGCCGGATTGGCAGATACCACTGTGGTAGTAGTGGTTCCAGAAGGTGGTGATGAAGTGCAGACAATGAAAGCTGGCTTAATGGAGATTGCTGATGTGTTTGTGGTGAACAAAGCCGACAGGCCCGGCGCTGATATGTTTGTAAAAAATCTGCGGTTAATGCTGGCGCCAGCATTTCATACCAAACAACATGAGATTGCCATTGTAAAAACAGTTGCCACACAAAAAGAAGGTACAGCAGAGTTATTGGAAAAAATCATGCAGCACCAACAACTGGTAGAGCATTCAGATAAAAAATATTGGCTGTTGGCAGAGAAAGCTTATCACCTCATTCAGCAAAAAAGAATGAAGGATATCAATAAGCAGTCTTTGTTTGAGCAATTAAAAAATGGTGAGGTAACGAATATCTATGCCTTTACAGATTCAGGCAAGATGAAATAAAAGATCAATCACGATTTTCAAACGCGGTCACTTCTTTCTCCTTTTTCCACCAGCGATAACCAATATAGCCCACCACTACAAACGGTGTGGCCATCAGGTAAAGTATGCCGCTGTTGAGCCCTTCGGCAGGGCCTTCACCCAACTGTTGCGCCGTTTTGGTGCAGATAGAACATTGGGCGCCAGCCGTTACGGCATAACATGAAGAAAGGAACAAAAAGAATAATATCAGTCTCCACTGTTTCATACAAAAGATTTCTTTGGCAAAGATACGGCCGGAGAAACAGCTAAAAAATTACTAACTTCCTCGTTCAATATTTTAACATGCCACAACATCGCAGAAAATTCATACAACAGTTGGGAGTACTTGCCGGGGCAGTTTCAGCTGGTACATTGTTCAACCCACTCCGTGCAGCCGAGATAGAATCTGCCAACAGAAAGGTTCAGCACCTTTCGCCCTGGGACACTGCCACAGATGAAGATTATTGGAGTGTGATACAACAATCGTTTACGGTTAACCCCAATTTGATCGACCTTAATAATGGCGGGGTAAGCCCATCACCAAGGATCGTACAGGAAGCGGTGGAGAGGTATAATAAACTGTCGAACGAAGGCCCATCTTATTATATGTGGAGGATATTAGACCAGGGCAGGGAGCCACTTCGCCAGAAGCTTGCCGACCTGGCGGGATGCAGCCCTGAAGAAATTGCCATCAATAGGAATGCAACAGAAGCTTTGAATACCGTCATCTTCGGAATGAACCTGAAAGCAGGTGATGAAGTGATCGGAACAAAACAGGATTACCCGAATATGATCAATGCATGGAAACAACGTGCCTCCCGCGAAGGAATACTGTATACTCAGATCAGTTTTAATTTTCCGATAGAGAACGACGAAGAGATTGTTAGCGCTTATGAAAAAGCCATCACACCCAAAACAAAAGTATTGCATGTAACACATATCATTAACTGGGTAGGGCAAATCATGCCAGTAAAAAAGATTTGCCGCATGGCGCACAAAAAAGGATTGGAAGTAATTGTTGATGGAGCGCATTCATTTGGGCTGCTTGATTTTAAAATACCTGACCTGGAATGCGACTATTTTGGAACAAGCCTCCATAAATTTTTAAGCGCGCCCATTGGCAGTGGAATGATGTGGGTAAAAAAAGAAAATATTGAAAAGATATGGCCATTGGTATGCAACGATAAACCTCAAAGCCCCGATATCCGAAAGTTTGAAACCCTTGGTACACGAAGCTTTCCGATTGAACAGGGTATCAGCGAAGCGGTAGATTTTCAGCAGGCCATTGGTAGCAAAAGAAAAGAAGAACGCATCCGCTACCTGAAAAACTATTGGGCTAACAAAGTGAAAGACATTCCCAAAGTAAAAATTAATACTTCCTTAAAATCTGAATATTCCTGCGCCATTTGTGGCGTGAGCGTAGATGGAATGACGCCTGGCGAATTAGACGGCGCGCTGTTTAATTCTTATAAGATACACACAGTAGGTATTGTTTGGGAAAATATCAGTTGTGTTCGTATAACGCCACATGTTTATACGCGGTTACAGGACCTGGATAAATTAGCGAGAGGGATCGAAGAGATCGCGGGGAGGAAGCCTTCTAAGTAAGTATTAAAGAACCCTCCAAGGGTTAAAATTTTAAAGCCCTCTAAAAATTAAGGTTTAAACCCTTGGAGGGTTTAAAAAATAAAACCAAAACCCTTGGAGGGTTTTTAAATTAAAACAAACTCTTGGAGGGTTCTAAACCCTCCAAGAGTTATAAATAAAAATTACGCTTTTTTCTCAGCAGGTTTTTTCGTAGCAGTCTTTACTTTGTGCGGCCTGCTATTACCAAAGGAACCTTTGGCCCTTTTTCCTTTTGCTGTTTTTTTGTCGCCTCTACCCATGATATTGGTTTTTATTATTTTTCGTGAACGGTAAAAATAAAAAAATCCCGCCGAATGGCGGGACTTTAATTCGCTTTAGCAGAAATTATAATTTTCCGCTTAATTCCTTGCCTGCTTTAAAGCGGGCAACTTTCTTTGCTTTGATTTTGATAGTAGCACCAGTCTGGGGGTTGCGGCCTGTACGGGCAGCACGTTTAGACACTGAGAAAGTGCCAAAACCAACCAGGGTAACTTTACCACCACCTTTTAAAGTTTTAGTTACTGCTTCAATAAAAGAATCCAAAGTGGCGTTGGCTTGTGTTTTGGTAACACCTGCATCGTCAGCAAGCTTTGCGATCAATTCAGCTTTGTTCATAAATGTGATTTTAATGAGTGATTTAACAAGAGCAAAATTATCTGCTTTTGTCAAGTAACAAAATATTTTTTTGTTTTTAGGAAATTTTAGAACCTGCCAAAAGCCTTGTAAATAAAGGGTTTTAACGGGTTTGCGTATTTTGGAGAAAAGTATTGTAAAACAATATGTCCGTGAAACGCTTGCTGGATAAAGGTTTCACGGGTTGTCGCATGAAATCCGCTTCCTGTAAGGGTTTGAGGGAATATAGTGAAGATTTGTGATTGACAAAATTAAGTTGTAAAACTATCCACACTCAATTCACAACCTGTAATAATGAGCGGAAACCAATAAAATGATCGCCCCAGGTATTAGTGGCATCCTGTCTTAATGCAGGTGCATATATTTCAATATAACGATTATAATCTGCTTTGCTCTCGGCATGATATTGTGCAGAGTAGGTGAATCCCTCGCTTTCATCTATCTCCAGTAGCCTCAAAAAACGATACTCTGAAAAGCACCCTGATTGCATTACTTCAGGAATATGTTTGTTCTTCATCCATTCTACCCATTGTTCATGTATGCTATGATCTACCTGGATGGTCACATTATATATAAACATCGGTTTATACAGTTAATTCAGCATAGATCGGGCAGTGATCACTATGCTTGATATGAGGGAATATTTTTGCATCTGCCAGCTGCCCTTTCAGGTTCTCAGTGATAGTGATATAGTCAATCCTCCAACCCTTGTTTTGTAACCGAACAGTTGGGAAACGTTGACTCCACCAGCTGTAAGAGTCTTTTGCATCCGGATTTACCTCGCGGAAAGTGTCTATAAATCCATTAGCAAGAAATTTATCCATCCATGCTCTTTCTTCGGGAAGAAAACCCGATGATTTTTTATTTCCTTTTGGATCGTGGATATCCACTTCCTTGTGAGCAATATTATAGTCGCCCGTAATAACAAGCCGTGGCCTGGTTTTCCTGAGTTTATTCAAATGGTCATAGAATTCATCCAGCCATTGGTATTTATATGTTTGCCTTTCATCGCCGCTGGTGCCGGATGGAAAATAAGCATTGATCAAAGTGATATTTCCAAAATCGAGGCGTATCACCCTTCCTTCAAAATCGCTCTGCTCGATCTTTGTTCCGTATTCAACTTTATCGGGTTTTATTTTGGTGAATACGGCAACACCACTGTATCCTTTTTTCTGTGCAGAATACCAGTAAGTATCAAACCCCAGTTCTTCTAATTTTTTATAATCCACGTTGTCTTTCTCAGCCTTGATCTCTTGTATACAGATGATATCGGCCGGATCGGTCTTCAGCCATTCAATAAAACCTTTATTGATCGCTGACCGGATCCCATTGGTGTTGTAGGAGATGATACGCATATTATTGTATATGTTTCCCCATGGGGAAGGTGATGCCTAAACTTAAAATTAATTCATAAGTGCCAAATGAATGGCTTGCCGTTCCCTGGTAAATGCCCAACCCTGAATAACTGGCATAATCCAGCTTATTGGAAAACTCCAGGTAAACAGTATTCGAAAAGGTTGCGCGCAAAGCCCCTTCTGCACCTATGTTCCAGCCACCTAACTGAAAATGAGGATCATTTGCCTTGCCAAAAAAAGAATTGTCTACATGTGGTATCACCGGGCCGATACCTGCTTTTCCCAAACCATCCAGGCGGAATTTTTCATTTTGAGAATGCGTAATATGCCAACGCTTCACAATATTGAACAATAAAAAATTGGCGCCGTTGTTCAAGTAATAATAAAAACCATTGGCTGCATTAAAAGCAAGGGTGGTATCAACCGGTTTATTATTGATCGTTCCATTGATGTGTGCATTCTGATCGGCAAAGATGAATTTGGTATGATCAAAATTGATCTCAAATCCGAGGTTCTTTTTTTTATTGAAGAAATACCCAATGCGGTAATTGTATTGAGGTATGGAGATAGGCACATTGAATATGCCCTGGTCCCACCCAGGATGATCATGCCCTGAAATACTGGTAAAGCGGTAATCATTGCCGAGAGAAGGCTGCATTACGTGGACCGTACTGTTTGTGTACCATTCTTTGTTATAGCCCCAGGAAAAATAAAATTCTCCTTTCCGGGCTTTTTTCTTCTGACGGGTCTGCGCATTTGTATCTGAGTTGAGCAGGATAAGACTTGCAAAAAATATGGTGAAAAGAGTAAGGAAACGCATCATTGAGTTTGGCCGTATAAGTATAGGTGCAAAAATAAGCAGACCGTATCACTGAACATATTTTTTATTAGAAAGGGTAATGCTATTAAAGGTAATTTTGATAGAAAGAAACAAGATCGCATGCCACCCGAAGAAAGCAAACCAGTAACACCATTACCCGAAAGGATCATTCCCGCCAAAGAACAGGTGTATTTAGATGGGCCCAAACCAAGGATGTACGAATTGGGTTTTGCATGGAAAGTATTCAGACAATTTATTCATGGGTTCCGGGTATTGCATTTTGTAGGGCCTTGTGTTACTGTATTTGGGAGCGCAAGGTTTAAAGAAGGGCATCCTTATTATGAAGCCGCAAGAGAAATAGGCAAGCAGATAGCCGAAGCAGGATTCACCACTATGACGGGTGGAGGACCGGGGATCATGGAAGCAGCCAACAGGGGCGCATTCGAAAATGGCGGACAATCAGTGGGATGTAATATCAAATTGCCATTTGAGCAGAAACCCAATCCTTATGTAAATACCAGTGTTACTTTCGATCATTTTTTTGTGAGGAAGACGATGCTGCTAAAATATTCATATGCATTTATCATCATGCCCGGAGGATTTGGAACGATGGATGAATTCTTTGAAACACTCACTTTGATACAAACAAAGACGATGACCGGTTTCCCGATGGTAATATTTGGAAAAGAAATTCATCAACCTTTAATGGATATGATCAGGCGTATGGTAAAAGAAGAAACGATCTCCGAAGAAGATCTGAAACTGGTTTTGGTGACAGATGATCCTGCAGAAGCAATGGAGCATATCCGCACTTATGTAAGAAAGAATTTTACAGTAAAGCCAAGAAGAAGGATCTGGTGGTTGTTTGAAAAAAGGTAGTAGTTACTCTAAATTCTGCCCCAGCCATCTTTCCAATTCTTCGATAGGCATCTCTTTTCTTTTAGCGTAAACTTCTAACTGATCGCGTGTAATTTTTCCCACACCATAATACTGGCTTTGCGGATGAGAAAAATACCAACCACACACAGAAGACGCGGGATACATGGCCAATGATTCTGTCAATTGAATACCGATGGCTTTATTAGCATCCAGCAGATCAAACAATTTATATTTCTCCGTATGATCAGGGCAAGCGGGATAACCCGGTGCCGGGCGAATGCCTGTATATTTTTCTTTGATCAGGTCGTCATTGCTTAATTGTTCTTCTTTATCATACCCCCAGAACTCCATCCTGGTGCGCTTGTGCAATACCTCTGCAAACGCTTCTGCCAATCGGTCTGCCAAAGCTTGCAACATGATCTTGTTATAATCGTCTAGTTGCGCTTCAAATGCTTTGATATGCTTTTCAATACCATGAATGGTTACAGCAAACGCCCCAATATGATCTTTGAGGTTTGCAGATTTGGGTGCGATAAAATCTGCGAGAGAAAGATTGGGCTGACCAGGAGCTTTTTTTATTTGCTGACGGAGGGAAGAAAGTTTAATGGGCGAAGATGGTGTAGTAACATAGATATCATCACCATCACTTGCCGCTTCCCAGAAACCGATGGTTCCCTTCGCCACCAGCCATTTTTCGGATATGATCTTATCTAATAATTTATTGGCGTCGTTAAATAGTTTTGTTGCTTCTGCACCAACTTTCACATCTTGAAGAATGTCCGGAAAATTGCCATGCATTTCCCATGCAATAAAGAATGGTTTCCAGTCGATGTATTCCCTGATCTCCGCCAGGCTATAATCTTCAAATACTTTTGTGCCGGTGAAAACAGGCGTAACGGGTTTATAATTTGCCCAGTCGATCTTTGTTTTGTTTTGCAATGCCTCTGCGTACGACAAATAAACTTTACTGCTTTTCTTATTATCGAAATTTGTTTTCAGGGTATCATATTCTGTTTTCACTGTATCCAAAAACCCAGTCTTCTGTTCTTTGCTTAATAATGATCCGGCAACAGTTACACTGCGTGAGGCATCCAATACATGCACTACACCCATATCATATTGCGGGGCAATCTTTACTGCTGTATGTATGCGGGAAGTGGTAGCGCCGCCAATCATCAAAGGCTGCAACATATTACGGCGCTTCATTTCTTTGGCAATATGCACCATCTCATCTAAGGAAGGAGTGATCAATCCACTCAATCCAATGATGTCTGCTTTTTCTTTGATGGCGCTGTCTAATATTTTATCGGTGGGAACCATCACGCCCAAATCAACTATATCATATCCATTACATCCCAATACTACACCCACTATGTTCTTACCAATATCATGTACATCGCCTTTTACCGTTGCCAGTAATATTTTTGCTGCACCTGCACCTTCTTCGTTTTTGGTACCTGCGGCTTCATGTGCCAGTCGGCGTTTTTCTTTTCCTGCTTCGATAAAAGGGGTGAGGACGGCCACACTCTTTTTCATTACCCTGGCGCTTTTCACCACCTGAGGTAAAAACATCTTGCCTGCGCCAAACAGGTCGCCCACCACATTCATTCCGTCCATCAAAGGGCCTTCAATCACATCTAATGGCTTTGGATATTTCAACCTTGCTTCTTCTGTATCTGCGTCAATATAATCCGTGATCCCATTTACGAGTGAATGTTTCAGCCGTTCTTCCACACTGGTATTGCGCCATGCTTCATCCCTTACTTCTACTTTGCCTTTTGCTTTTACGGTTTCAGCAAATACGATCAACTTTTCTGTGGCTTCATTGTTATCGTTATTCCTGTTCAGGATCACATCTTCGCAGAGTTGCTTTAGTGTTGGCTCTATCTCATCGTACACAACCAGCTGGCCTGCATTTACAATACCCATATCCATCCCGGCTTTGATGGCATAGTAAAGAAATACAGAGTGAATTGCTTCGCGGACGTGTTCATTGCCGCGAAAAGAAAAAGATACATTGGAAACCCCGCCACTCACTTTGGTTAATGGCATTAATTGTTTGATCTCTTTGGTAGCTTCAATAAAATCAACGGCATAATTATTATGTTCTTCGATGCCGGTGGCGATAGCAAAAATGTTTGGATCGAAAATAATGTCCTGCGGATCAAATCCAACTTTCTCTGTTAATCTTTTATATGCCCTGTGGCAGATATCTACTTTTCTTTTTTTAGTATCCGCTTGCCCAACTTCGTCAAATGCCATCACGATCACCGCGGCGCCAAAGTCTTTGCAGATCAATGCCTGTGCAATAAATTTTTCTTCTCCTTCTTTCATGGAGATGGAGTTCACAATACATCTTCCCTGCACACATTTCAATCCCGCTTCAATGATCTCGAATTTAGAAGAGTCGATCATGACCGGGATCTTTGCAATGTCCGGTTCGCTTTGTAAAAGGTTGATGAAAGTGGTCATTGCCTGTACGCCTTCCAGCATGGCATCATCCATGTTCACGTCCAGTATCTGTGCACCGCTTTCTACCTGCTGCCTCGCAACGCTCAATGCTTCTTCGTATTGATTATCGCGGATGAGGCGTGCAAATTTTTTGGAACCTGTTACATTGGTTCGTTCGCCAACGTTCACGAAATTCATTTCGGGGCGAATGATCAATGGCTCAAGTCCGGATAAGCGTAGAAAGGGTTGTATGGTCGTGTTGGAACTCATGTTTATTTTTTCGTTCTATGCCAGTTCAGTTTCTACAACAGGTAATTCCCTTGGCTGGAAATTTTTTACTGCGTCGGCAATATGTTTAATATGATCAGGCGTGGTGCCGCAGCAGCCACCTACAATATTTACAAATCCCTGTCTTGCCCATTCTTCAATAAATCCCGCTGTCTGGTGCGGATGCTCATCATATTCCCCCATGGCATTTGGCAATCCTGCATTGGGATAGGCTGATGTGTAGCAGCCTGCAATGGTGCTCAGCTCTTCAATATGGCTACGCATTTCTGCTGCGCCCAAAGCACAGTTCAATCCAACGCTCAAAGGTTTTGCGTGCATGATGGAAGTATAAAATGCTTCCAGTGTTTGCCCACTTAAAGTACGGCCGCTTGCATCAGTGATAGTGCCACTGATCATCACAGGAAGCTCTTCGTGTTTTGTATCCCTGAAATATTTTTTAATAGCGAAGATGGCAGCTTTTGCATTGAGTGTATCAAAGATGGTCTCTACTAGCAAGATATCTACTCCGCCATCTACCAATCCGCTTACCTGTTCATAATAAGCTGCTACCACTTCATCAAATGTAACGGCACGGTAGCCGGGATTGTTTACATCAGGTGAGAGGCTGAGTGTTTTGTTGAGTGGGCCGATGGCGCCGGCTACGAAACGTGGGCTTGCCCCTCTCCCCTGGAGAGGGGTTGGGGGTGAGGTCAAAAATTTATCTATAGCATTTCGTGCACATTTTGCAGAAGCTACATTTAGTTCATAGGCTATCGACTGCAAACCATAATCAGCCTGTGCAATAACGGTACTGCTGAAAGTATTGGTTTCAATAATATCTGCGCCGGCTTCAAGGTATTCTTTGTGGATGCCTTCAATGATATGTGGCTGGGTAATGCTCAGCAGGTCATTATTTCCTTTCAGGTCTGATGGCCAGTCTTTGAATCTTTCACCACGATAATCTGCTTCGGTCAGTTTGTGACGCTGGATCATGGTACCCATAGCTCCATCTATAACCAGGATGCGTTCGCGTAAACAATCTTGTATCTTTTTCATCACTGAATTTTTATGTTGTCACCATTGACTGAAATGCTGAAAATTGTTTTGGCGCACAAGTGAGTGACACAACGAAGATGCCATAAGCACTACGGCTGATCAAACAAATCAACTAAACTTAATAAACGTTGGGAGAGTAAAATAGATAAACCCGCTTAACGTTTATTAGTTCGAGTTTGAGACAGGCCGAACAATAAACAAATCTGCCTTGATGACGGTGTAAAGATAGTTGTCTGGTTGGTTATAGCAAAATAACTCCGTTGGGGTTACTGGTTGCTAGTTTCTAGTTACAAGTTGTATAACCAGTAACCAGCAACTAGTAACTCAACTTTATTGGTAATGACAACTTACTGTGATCGTTACGCCTTTGGTAACAGGCCTTGACAATCCACCCATAATATTGAATTGCTCGAGTTTGATACCAAACTTGCCTTCGGCGATGGGTTTGCCGCCTTTGATGGTAATGGTTCCTTTAGAGGTGATGCTCTGCTTAACACCATGCATGGTAAGATCGCCTTTAACTGTTACAGGATAAATGCCGTCTTTTGCAAAATTGACCTCTTTGATATTTTCGATAGTGCCCTTGAAATCTGAACGTGGGAATTTATTACTTTCTATATAGGAGTTATTGAAATGATCCTGCATCTCCTGGCTGCTAAATCGCAAGCCTTTAATAAGCAGGCTGAAGGTAATTTGACCGTTAGGCGCCAATTGGCTGGTAACCTCATTGTTTGTGGCGTTGATATCATCATCATCAATAGCCACCAGGCTTATCTTGGCATTACGGGTAACATAAGTTTTTTGGCCAATGGTAATACCAGAGAAAAAAAAGATGCCTGCAAGAAATAATATAAATGCTTTCATTTTTATGCTTCTTTAAAAATTACTTTACCAAAACCCCTTCATTGATCACAACGTCATTGTCGGGAATATAACCCGTGCAAATTCCCTTGAATGTGATCTTGTCACCGGCCTTTAATGTGCCCGGGTTTGTTTTAAAAGTGCAGTTGATCACAAAAATGGGATCACTGGTCTTAAAATTCACCACTACACTGCTGTCCTGGTTAACAGACACGTCAGAGACCTCACCGTTTAATTGAACGGCTTTATTTAAGTATTTTTTATTCCCATCGGCTTCGTTGGCTTTGAAATCATCATATATTTTTTGCGCGGTGATAACAATTCCCTCCTCTTTGGTCACATCTCGGTGAGGTTTATTATACACGAGATAAGCATTTATTCCCAGTGCAACAATGGCAAGGATGCCAACAAAGAAAAGTAGTTTCGATTTTTTAAAATTTACCAGGGCGTAAACCAATACTCCAATAAACGGGAAAAGGAATAACAATAGTGTCCATGTTACTTTTGTGCCACTCGAGATATCTGTTCTTCTGAAAAGGTGCACCAAAAAATAAATGAAAACAATACGCCAGATAGCCGCTGTCCATATAAATTCAGCAAATATGCTTGTTAATAATTCCATATTGTATAGTTGAATTGAAGAGCAAATTACTGCTATTTTTTTCACGCAAAGAGGCAAAGTTTTATAAGGCGCAAAGAATTTCTAAGGGTTTGGTTTTCCCTCTGTGTTTCTGTGCCTCTGTGGCAAAGATGAAATCATTTTACGTACTGTTGTACCGGAAGCCTGTTAGCGATGCTGCGGGCAAGCGTCATCTCGTCTGCATATTCCAGTTCACCACCAAAAGCGATACCTCTTGCAATGGTAGTAATGCGGCATGACAGGTGCGCTGTTTTCTTCTGGATATAATAGATCGTAGTATCGCCCTGGATATTTGGACTGAGTGCAAAAAGTAATTCTTCCGTTTCTTCTTTTTCAATTCTCTGAACAAGTGAACCAATGGCCAATTGTTCCGGACCAACACCATCCAGCGGGGAAATGATCCCACCCAAAACATGATAAGTGCCGTTGTATTGTTGTGTGCTTTCTATCGCTATCACATCACGGATATTTTCCACCACGCAGATCATTCGCTGGTTGCGCATGGAGTTGGCACAGGTACTGCAGATATCGCCATCACTGATATTGTGGCAACGCTGGCAGAATTTGATATCTCTTCTAAGCTTGGCAATCGTCTCTCCAAAATGCTGTACATCACCCACATCCTGTTTCAGCAAATGCAACACCAGGCGCAATGCTGTCTTCTTCCCGATACCGGGCAGCCGGGTAAATTCGGCTACGGCATTTTCTAATAAGGAGGAGGGAAGTTGCATGGGGTAAAGATAACAATATGCTTGAGAGAAATTGTAAGCAAATCATTCTTGCGCCTTTGCTCCTTAGTCCGCCGGTTGGCGGATGAAACCTTATAACACGATCTCCGTCTGTGTATCATCGTAATTCGCCTTTACACTTAATTTCTTCGTTAATCGCAAAACGGTCTCGGGTTGTATTTTCTTCTTGAAATTTCCCGAATCCCAAATTCCATTTTTATTCTTATCGAATAATACCCTCATTTCATAATCACCAGGTGTATATAATCTCTTATTCACCATGGGCGTGGTAACAGGAATGGATTCAATGATAACATCATTCTGCACCAATTGCAAGACAGGGTTTTTTGAAAGATCGAGATTGGTAAAACGGATATGCACCGATCCATATTCCGATTCTCTTTTTGTTGAGAAGCGGATAGTATCTGCTTTTGTTAGCGTGGTGCCGGCGCTGTCGGCCACAGCATCTTTTCGCAGCAGCAAACGCAACTGCACATCTTCTTTCCAGTCGTATTGAACAAATATTTTTTTATTGCCGGTATCCAGCGTCACTTTATAACCGGTAAGCGGCTGGTAATTGGTGTCGGTTAAAATGATCTTTGATGGATCAAATGATTTCAACTTGCGCGCAAACTCCAGCTGAAGAGTATGATTGAGCAGATCCTGCCGCCCATTCTCAAGGCTGGTAGCATACTTCAGGCGCTTATCATCCTTATTAGTAGTGGCTTTTGTTGGAGGAGGAGTTGGTGTACCAGCAGTGTTAGTGGCTGCTTTTCTCTTCGCTTCTTCATACGCATAAAATGTATCTACCGCTGCGCGCTTGCCTAAAACAACAAAATGATCAAGGAATGCAAACATCAATGTGCTGTCGTCATATTTTTTTGCATAATTATTTTGCGGCAATACATACGCAGCAAACGTGCCTGCAGGCAGGTTCCGGAAAGTAAAGTTTCCCTTTCCGTCCAATGTAGTATAATAACGCGGGCGGCTTTTCATGATAGCAGTGTCGTCTGTATTTTTATGCAGCACTACTATCAATGTTGAATCTGCTTTACCGGTTTCGGCAAAAAACACTTTACCTGAATAAGTATTACTGTCAATGGTACTGCCTGTTGAAAACACATAATAAAAATTCTTCACTGCATTTCCTTCATTCACATCTTTCAGGGAATTACCGAAATTTAGCGTGTAAGTAGTATTAGGTTCGAGAGAATCCCTCAGCCTGATATTAATGGTCTTTAATTTATACTCTATAATAGGCTGATTTTTTGGATAGGGCGATACAATCAGCGTCGTTTGCGCATCTTTAGCATCTATGTATTCATTAAAGGTCAGATTGATTCGCGTGGTGTTCACGTTGTGCGCAGAATCTCTTGGCAGTGCCGAAAATAATCTTGGAGGAATAGAATCTCTTGGGCCACCACCAGGCGGAATAATATTGGCGCAGCCTGAACCGGATAGTTCGATGAACAAACAAATGATAGTGATATAACTGACCCAGCTAAAAAATCTTTTCATGCGCGGTTGAAAATATATGCAAACATAACGGCTTCCTGTTTTGGAAGGTCAGGGCAAGTCATAAGAATCACTTAAATCGGTTGGTCTTCATCCTCATCCGGCGCGTGCAATGCAACAGCCAAATGGTTGGTTTTGGCAAAATTGCACCATTCGCAATCGGGTTTGCCGCACCCTGTATTGAAATCCTTGTTTTGAATATGCCCCCAGACCTGTTTGATCTGTTGGGTAACAGTGGTCACATCCTCCCGGTTAATAGATATTTTTTCTTTAAGGTATTCTTCACCCACGGGTTCCACAAAATCAAACTCGCTGCTCGCCACTTCCCAGTCGTTGCTGCGGTCATTATCAATTAAGATTTTATAGAACACCGCCTGCCGCCAGTAATTACCACCATCGGGTTTGTTGTCATTTGGTCCGGTCATTTGTTTTTTTGCGTTCTCGTATTTTCCGGTTTTATAATCCACCACGTTCACGCTTTTTCCATTGAATTCCAGTTTATCCAATTTTCCATTGATGGGAATTCCCTGTACTTCTATGTTTCGCATGTTCTTTTCTACCACCACTACTTTGCTCCAGCCATTGATATGGAAATCATAGTATGCCGGCAGTATCTTTTCGCCATATTGCATTTTAAGAATAAACTCTTCTTTTGTAAATGCTTCGCGGTTGCGGTTCAGGTACCAGGTAAAATCATCCATCATTTCACCCTTGGAAGGAAAAACATCATTGTTTTTTTTCATCTTCTCGAATAAGCGCTGCAAAGCAAAATGGACCGTGCTTCCAAATACCATGCTCCCGCTTTTTGCTGAAGGAACCTTGATCAAATTCTGGTAATAAAATTTCAACGGGCATTCCAAATAATTATTCAGGTGTGTTACACTTAATGAATATCTCTTTAAAAGCTGCGTCAGGTAATTATCTTCCACCAATTCAATTTCAGGCCGTGCTGTTTGTATGAATTGAAGTGCGAGGTAACTGGTGAGTTGATCATCGTTTACTTTTTTCTGCTGCGGTTGCCAGTGCATGCCTTCGAGTATCTCGGTCACAAAGGTTGACCGCGTTTGTTCTTTATCTTTTTTGTCTTTGACAGGATAGGATATATGCAGGTGTGTTTTTGCCCTGGTGAGAGATACATAAAACAAGCGCCGACTTTCCTCCATGTCAGATGCAGTGTTAAGAGACGACTGCAGGTTGTCGGGATATTTGTATGTACGATTATTGCCTGAGTTGTCGTCCCAGATATTTTGTGTGCATCCGATCATAAAAACGTGAAGAAATTCAGAACCTTTGGAACTGTGTGCTGTAACTAAGTTGATGCCATTCTCATCTGCAGACGCTTTGTAGAGTGGGATCATAATTCGTCCCCTGCGCATGGTCTCAAGATCGTTCAGCAGGTTGTTTAAATTCATACCCGGGTTGCGTTTGCAGCCGTCTTTGATAAAATTGAAAAACGAATTCAGCACTTCCATCAACCAGGGTTTCTCCGGTGAACGCATCACATAGCCCAATACATTTGTTTTATCCAATACCTGGGATATTAAATTTTGCAGCGTAACATTATTGGATTCTTTGATCAATCCTTCGAGAGTATCACTTACCTGTTTTAAAGAATTATCCGGCTGGTTGAACAGATCAGCTTTTGCATGAGGAGTTTGTTCGCTGATGGCGCGGCGCAAAGAATATTTTTCTTCTTTGTCAGAGAACCTTTTATCATTCACAGCCACACTCATCTTCGCCGCCTGGATGGGTGGCACAGAGAAAAATTCAAAATGCAGGATGCGGAAAAGCAATTCATCCCCGCTATACGGCACTTCATTTTCCTTTGCTATCCAGGTCAGGAGTGAAATAATATTATTAATAAATGGCAATTGAAGAAGGTCGATCTTCCTGCGGATGTTTACCGATATCTTTTTTGCCTCTAATAAAGTAATGATCTCTTCTACCTGTGCATGGTTGCGATAGATGATAGCGATCTCTTTTCCCGGAATGCCTTGCTGCAGTAGCTCTTCCACCTGCTGTACAATGTCAATGGTCTCATGAGCAGTGTTCGGGTATTCAATGATCGCCGGATTGATGTTTTGCTGGCGTTCAGGATTGGAAGTAATTAGGGGCTGATCATTCTTTGTAATGCGTGCCGTATTATTGACAATGAGTTGATGTGCTGTATCTAAAATAATTTGTGTGGAGCGATAATTATTTACCAGATCAATTTCTTCTAGTATGCCCGCATAGCGATTCTCGAATTTTACAATATTCTCTACGTTTGCATCCTGGAAAGAAAAAACACTTTGATCAGCATCGCCAACGGCAAATACGTTCGGAACATCCCAATACTCAACCAAATATTGCAGCAGTTTATTTTGTGATCCGCTGGTATCCTGGAATTCATCCACCAAAAAATACAGGTAACGCTCCTGGTAATCCAGCAACATATTTTTATTGTTCTCAAAAGCATCCAGTACCCAAAGGATCATGTCGTCAAAATTGTAACGACTGATATCGCGCATCATGCGGTTATAACGCGGGTAAAGGTTTACGGCTGCCCGTAACAGTTCCTGTTTCTCTGTTTCCGCAGCAATTTTTACAGGGTTGGGATCGCCCGCATTGAACTCCTTATATTTTCTTTTATAAAAAAACCCTTCTTTGGTGGGTAGTGTTTCCAGGTAAGCATCTATTCTTTCATTTAAATAATCAATATCCCAGGCTTCTTTTTTCATCAGGCCAAAAAGAGGTTTCAACCTGTCCTTCTCATAATACACATCTCCACGAAAACGTTTTAGCGGGCTATTTTTTTCGATTGAATCTATCAGGTCAATATACAACTGTGTTTCTTCCAGGTCGCTGATAGGTTCTAAATTCAGTTTGCCAAAATAGCTCAGGTTATCGCGGATCACTTCATTACAGAAAGAATGAAAAGTGTGGATGTTCACGCGGTAAGCAGGTGCGCCAATGAATTGCAGCAGGCGGTTGCGCATTTCCACAACGCCATTATCTGTAAAAGTGAGGCAAAGGATATTGCGCGGATCGGTATCGGTCTCCAGTAATATCTTTCCTATGCGTGTGGCGAGTATCTGCGTTTTGCCCGTGCCCGGGCCCGCATTCACCATCACCGGGCCTTCAATGGTATCAACAGCTTTGCGCTGCTGCTCATTCAGCCGGGTGTAGATAGCCTCGAATTTTTCTGATTGTTGTTGCCGGTTCACCATTTAAAAATACCTCCCGATGGGTTTGTTGATGAAGATACAATTTTAGGGGGAGAGGAGGCAAACCCCGAGGGATTTTAAATCCCTCGGGGTTTCGCGACCAGGTTGGTGTTTTGTATATTTATGAGCACAGGGGAAAATTTGTAGTCTTTTTAGAGAAACTAGCGCAAAAAAGTTAAAAACTGTTTTTATATATGGATGCTATAACTGCTAGATATAATAGTTTGATTGAAGTATTAAATTCGAAGCAAAAAAAATACATACATTTTAAATCATTGGGAAATTTTATACAGCATCTCCCAGAAATAGAACCCGAAGAAGATAGGCGGAGTTGCGAAAAAAAAATTGTTGATTACTTACAAGTTGTCGAACAAAGCATCGATGAAGTTAATAGTAAATTCACAACAGAACTTTACATGAACTATATATATCCATTGGGAAATGCGTATAAAAGAATAGGATTTAAAAAAATTATACCTATTATATATTCATTGATTTTTGCATTGGGTTTTGATTTTTTTGTAGGAATGATTTTTTTGGGTTCCCATATCCTTTACTAACACTTCTTATATTAATATCTTTTTACTTGCGACCCAAATATTATAAATCTTCTCGGGTTTTTGGAATGCTATACTAAAGCAAGAAAATGAAAATGTGTATTTCGGCTTGTGCAACAAAATAATGCAAAGCCCCAGCGGGGCGTAATCATAATAGAAAAAACAAGATAATTACGTTTTAAGCTCCGTAGGTGCGGCATAAATGCTACTTAATATGCCGCACCTACGGGGCTTAATATGCATTTAATAAACTTTGCTATTACGATGCCGCTCCTCTGGAGTTAATCTAGCGACCTTCTTTTGCTCAGATCACCCTTTAAAATAAATACGACAAGGCAGGCTTTAAGCGCAAACTATAAAAAGGCTGTAATTATTTGACAAGCAGTTAAAAGAAAAGCCACAATTACATTTATTGATAAAAATTTAGCAAAGGAAACCTGCTTTGTGAATAGCCATATAATTGCAATAATGAGAAGTGAAATTATTGAACACATTATCATCATTAAGATCGTGCCCAAAATTATTTCAACGGGCATTGAAAATGTGCGGTCTTTTAAAGAAGTAAAAACGGCGGCGACAATTGAAAGCGCTAAAAAAAGGCCCCAGTTTTTTTTATTTGATTTAAAAATATTCTCCAAAACAATTGTATTTAAGCTTAATTACGTTATCTGCTTTATTTACTTTTCTACTTTCCTCACTTCATCTCCACCCATTCACTCACATTATTGTTCCTGTCAACCACGGCAATGAATAAACGGTCATCGGCATTGGCAATACTTTTGCTTCGATCAAAATCAATGGTCTTATCAGCAACCACCAAGCTGATCAGTGTGGCATATTCCATTTTGGCATCTACTTTCTGTGGCAATGCATAAATAGCAAATTGCTTGATCTTTTCTTCGCCCTTATAAACTGCTGTAAAAACATTTTTCTTTTTTGTGACCAGAGGTTTTGGCGGCGGTATGCTATCTATCCATTTCATTGGCGGAATGATCGCCGGCAATGCATAATAATTTGTCCGCAGGCTATCGCTCCATCCATTGGGATTGTTGTCGAAACTTTTGCTGCTGAAATAAACACTTCCCTGCGTGGTAGGATAATTGCGTAATCCCTTTATTTGATTGGGTAATTCATTTTTATTCTTCCATGCTTCGTTCCTTCCTGCACTGGACATGGCATGACCGATAAATAATTGCTTGCCGTATGTATATTGGTTCCACCATTTTAAAAGAGTATCATAATCACAAAGCTTGTGCCCTCGCTCCCAATACAGTTGCGGCACCACATAATCTATCCAGCCTTTCTGCAGCCACAATAAGATATTGGCATAGAGGTCATCATAATTTGTTTGGCCTGCTTTTGTATTGCTGCCCATCGGGTCTTTGTCCTTATTACGCCACACACCAAATGGACTGATGCCAAACTTCACTCTTGGATTAGCAGCACGCATGGTTTGATAAATTAATTTAATGATACTGTCGCAGTTGCTTCTTCGCCAGTCTTCTTTGTTAAGTCCGCGGGCATTTTGACGGTAAGTGGATTCATCGGGAAATTCTTTTCCCGTTATGCGGTAAGGATAAAAATAATCATCCATGTGAATAGCATCCAGGTCATAACGCGTAACCAGGTCCTTTACAACTTTAGCAACAAATTCTCTCACCTGCGGCAATCCCGGGTTAAAATATTTCACCGTTCCAAAATCCAGGAACCAATCGGGATGCAGTTTGGTGATATGTGTGGGTGCGATATTTGATTTATTGATATTGAACACGGCGCGGTACGGATTCAGCCAGGCATGAAATTCCATCCCGCGTTTATGCGTTTCCTCGATCATGAATTGTAAAGGATCATATAAAGGGTCAGGCGCCTGACCCTGCACACCGGTCAGGTATTCGCTCCAGGGCTCCAACTTCGACGGATAAAATGCATCTGCCGCCGGGCGTACCTGCACCACCAAAGCATTCATACCGTTGCGTTGGTGCATCTCCAGCAATTGGATAAAACTTGCTTTCTGTTCTTCTACGCTCATTCCCTTGCTACGAGGCCAGTCGATATTCTCTACACTTGCCACCCATGCGGCACGGAACTCATATTTGGGAGCTTGGGAAAGAACAAGCAGTGGTGCAATGATGGCAAAGCAAATGGCAAAAATTCTTTTCATGTATCTCTATTGGTTGCAGAAAATAAATGGAATATTCCAATGCTTGCAAACTTAATACAAATGAGCTATCTATTTCCGTGTTTCAGCATGAACATGGTAAACAAATGATGCGCTTCATGCAGCAGAAAAAATTCAGTCCAATCTGAAATGGTAAAAACTCCATAACGCTGATGGATGCCTGTCTTTAATAATTGAGCATCAGAAAGGCTGGAGATATAATTGATCAATTCTTCTCTTTGTTCTTTTACCTGTTTCCATAATTCATCTTTGTGAAGCGTAAGGCATTGACTGAAGGATGGATCTTTATCGGCAAAGTATATATCAAACACCGGCGAGTCTGTTTCATTGAGTACCCTTTTCAATCGGTTTAAAAAAACAGGCTGGTAAGCTGCGAGATGAACAAAGTTTTCATACAAACTCCATTTGTCAGGATTGCTGCGTTTGCGAAGAGATGCCTCGTCTCCACTAATAAAAGACAAGATGGTTTCGTGCTGAGTATTTAGCCTGGCAGATATAGAAGCAGGTAGCATAACTGATTTTGAAAGTTAATGTTGAATAGTTTTTAACTGGGGCTTAGGCAACAATAGTATCCCGAATTACTAAATTTTTTTTCTGTGTTTCTGTGGCTACTAATAATAGGCAACCTGGAATATGTCTAACAGTTCTTGAAATTACCCTTTGCGGCTTTGCTCCTTTGCCTCTTTGCGTGAAACATCAATCTTCCCAAACGGTCAACCCCTCGCTGCAATTAGCACAGATATCAATATTGCGGCGGCTTTTCATCAGCTCACCACGGAACTGTTTATAATTATCATTGTTCCACACGTCCCTAAAGGATTGCGATTGTAAATTTCCCAATTGATGCGTGGCATCTTTATCAAAACAACAGGGCACTACCAATCCATCCCAGGTGATCACATTTGAATGCCAGAGTTTCCAGCAATGATTATTCAATCCACTCTTCACTTTTAAGTTTCCTTCCTTGTCTTTTTTATAACGACTGTATTTTTCAAGTGTAGGGATCAACTGGTTGGGATCATTTTCATAATCATATACCTGCGCCGTTTTAAATCGCACCTGGTCAACACCCATTTGCTTGCCTAATTCTTTTACTTCTTTTACCTGGTGCTCATTTGGCTTCACTACAAGGAACTGGAAGAAAATAAAAGGCGTCTTGCTTTTCAATTCTTTCTTCCACTTCACAATATTTCTTGTTCCTTCTAAAACTTTATTGAGATTGCCACCCACACGATACTGTTCATACACTTCCTGTGTGGTGCCATCAATAGAAATGATCAACCTGTCGAGCCCGCTTTCCACAGTTTGTTTTGCTTTTGCATCTGTGAGATAATGTGCATTGGTGGAAGTAGCGGTATAGATCCCTTTATCATGTGCATATTTTACCATCTCCAAAAAATCGGGATTCAGGTAAGGCTCACCCTGGAAATAAAATATCAGGTATAAAAGATCTTTATAAATATCATCAATGGTCTGGTGGAAGAAATCTTTTTTGAGCATACCTGTAGGACGGGTAAATTCCCTCAACCCGCTTGGGCATTCGGGGCAACGTAGGTTACAGGAAGTGGTAGGTTCAAATGAAATAGAGATCGGGTAGCCCCATTGCTTTGGCTTTCCCGTTAGTTTGCTCAGCTGGTAACTGCTTAATACTTTCAGGGCATTCCATCCACGGCGTACCGTTATCTTGGAAATGAAATTGATACTGTCTTTAAAATTGAAATAAGGCATTGGGACTGTAAAATTAAGCTTAGCAGGCGGAATAGGAAGAAGATTCCCACCGGAGCAAGATTTCAGTTTTCTTTTGCAAGGATTGTTCCATTTTTGTCATACTTAAAACACATGCTAGAACAAAAAAAGAAAAATAAAGGGCCTTGGATACTGGTCTTGTTACTGCTAATAGTAATGGCAGGGGCATATTTGGGTGTTCACTATTGGAAACAATACAGGCAGATGGAACGGGCAAGGCGCGCACGCTATGCTTTTTTTGGGATTGATATACCTGTCAACTATAGCATTCACGGAATAGACATCAGCAGCCACCAGGAATTTATTCATTGGCCCGCAGTGAAAGCAATGAAGCTGCAGAAAATACAAGTAAATTTTGTTTTTATAAAAGCCACCGAAGGATTGAATGATGCCGATAAACAGTTTAAGTATAATTGGGCTGAAGCAAAAAAAGATAGTATCACACGCGGGGCTTATCATTTTTTTCTTGCTACAAAAAGTGGGAAAGCGCAGGCAGAAAATTTTATGGCTGCTGTGAAATTAAACAAAGGCGACCTGCCACCTGTCCTGGATATTGAAGAATTGTATGGTGTGTCACCCGATGCCATGCGTGCCCGCGTACTGGAGTTTTTGGAAGCAGTAGAAGCCCGCTATAAACTGCGGCCGGTCATTTATACCTACCTTGATTTCTACGAAAAGTTTCTTGGAAAAGATTTTGATGAGTACCCGCTTTGGGTGGCCAATTATGACGAAAAACTGAAGCCAAAGATCAAAAGAAACTGGCTTTTCTGGCAGCACAGTGACCGTGGCAGAGTGAATGGGATTACTACTGGGGTTGACTTTGACGTGTTTGCCGGCGATTCCACCGATTTTAAAGGGTTGCTCGCCCCTTAGCGCTAGCATTAACATTCCTTTGTTAAACTGTTGACACTTATTTAGGTCTTTTATAAAGATTTTTGCATTGTGAAAGAAAGTTCAGGCAGCGCTGGAAGAAAAGCAGGAATCTAATAGGAAAGGAAGAAAGTGTAGAACCGTTGGCATAGGATTTGCGTATATCAATTTAGTCTCAAGTAGTCAATTTTCTCATAAGCAGTTATTTTTGGTTGCGGCCCTGATTTCCATCGGGGCCAATTTTTTTGTGCTATACGAAGGCATGCCCGACTGAGTCTTTAGGCTAGAGCATCTCCGACGGAGTCAG
Source organism: uncultured Chitinophagaceae bacterium (assembly GCA_903884185.1). Taxonomy (GTDB): domain Bacteria; phylum Bacteroidota; class Bacteroidia; order Chitinophagales; family Chitinophagaceae; genus CAISDV01. The sequence continues at coordinate 67,541 of CAISDV010000090.1, forward strand.
GGACGAGAGTAGGTGGACCATAGCATCCCCGACGGAGTCGGGGACGAGACGAGACGAGTTCAAATTGTGAATCTTTTTCTACAGAACAAGTAAGCCAACATGCAGCCGCTTCCATCAGCCAGCATATCTAATATTTCAAGTGACCGCCCTGGCACATAATATTTCTGAACAAATTCCATGAGCACTCCAAAAATCAACCCAAAGAGGGCAATTACCAGGAACCACGAATGGCTCTTTTTCATTTTCTGTAAAGGATAACTAAAAAGAAAACATAACAGGAAGAACATAAAAACATGGATGGCCTTATCAATCTGGTACTTTCCAATCCATTCAAATCTAGGGAGTTGTGAGCCTGGCAGTGTAAGCAAAAAAAAGGAAAAACCGAGCCATACTATTGCGGGGATAAAGGAATAAATGCGTGGTTTCACTGAGCGGTTTTAGGCAAAAGTAAGGGGGCTGCTCACACAACCCCCTTCCATCTGAAAAAACCCCGCTAATGAATCTATATCAAACCATGATAATAGTAATTACAGGTACGGTATTATGAAATGCCTGGTTTTGAAAAAATAAAATAAAAGGGAGTGTGATTTTACGGGGTCTCAAGTCTCCCTCCCTTGGAGGGAGATTTAGAGGGAGGTCTAACTGGTCGCTACCTTGCCCAGCACATACATTTGGCCATGTGGAATTGGGCCACCTCCCTTCTTTTCTAAAGTAATTGCGAAGCCCTGCGCAACCTGTATATTCTTAAGCCTGCATAAGCCATTACAATCGCCGATCATGCCGGCATCCACAGGTTTACCATCTACCAGCGCCCATAGCTGATATTGCTGGTCATCCTTAGCTTGTGGTAGTTTATTTGGAAGAAGGTATACGTCTTTTGTCTTGCTGTCCCAGAACACCGTAGCAAAGTTGTTTTCCATTCCCTTTACGCCAGGCATGGAAACCTTGATCACAGAAGGATCACTCATCATCTGCATGCTGCTGTACATATCCAGGGTCTTGGTCCGGTAGATATTTAAGTTGGCTTCCAGGCTTGTTTTATCATTCAATAAAGCAACATATTTTTCATTGGCTGCGCTGAACTGGCGATAGAAATAAATGTTCAAACCCGCGCTGGATACCAATAGTATCACAGAAGCGGCTACAGCATATTGCATCCATCCCATTTTCCTGGCAGGTGAGGATACCATAGGAATGATGGCAGCACCCTGGCTGGAATCATTCTTTATACTGTTCATTATTTTTTCCTTGATACCAGGCGATGGGGCAACAGTATTTGTAAAAGCGGCTTTTTCAAGGGATGTTTCAAATGAGTCAATGGCCTGCTGTATCTCAGGATATTGCCCGCGCAGGCGATCCATTTCTGCGATCTCCTGCGATGAGGCCAGTCCTAAAACATAGCTTTCAACAACTCCACTTTCTATGTATGCCTTGATATCCACTTTTACTGTTATTGATATTTATTTTACAAATTTTCTTAATTGTATTAACGCACTTCGTAACCTGGTTTTCACTGTTCCAAGCGGTATCCCCAGCATTTTCGAGATCTCATCCTGCGTATATCCCTGGAAATAAGACAGCTCGATCAGCACTTTGTACTCATCCTTTAACTGGTGCACGATCTTTCTAAGCCCTATCTGGTCTGTATCTACACGGGTACTTCCTCCTGAATCATATACGCTTTCTGTGAGTTCCCGGTTTTGCTGGCTGTTTTGAAAAGCCTTGCTCCTCACCATATCAATAGAGGCATTCCTCGAAATATTCAGCATCCAGGTAAACAGCCGCCCCTTGCTATCATCATAACTTTCTATCTGCTTCCATATTTTAACAAACACTTCCTGCAATACATCACTTGCCAGTTCATGATCCGAAACAATGTTTAGAATAATCGTATGGAGTGCAGCAGAATAGTTATCATACAAATAGCTGAATGCAAATTGCTGACGCTGTTTTAACAACATCACCAATTCCATTTCACTGTATTTTTTTACTGCTTCCAAGAGGTTGAGGGGCCAGTTAAATTTTATCCAACAACAGCCTGGTAAGCGGCTGCATCCATCAATGCGTTGATATCGGCTGCGTTGCTAACGGTCATTTTAATCATCCATCCTTTGCCATAAGGATCATTGTTTACGAGCTCTGGTTCTTTTTCCAAAAGACTGTTTACTTTGGTGATCGTTCCGGCAACAGGAATGAAAAGATCGCTCACTGTTTTCACCGCCTCCACTGTTCCAAATAATTCTTCTGCTTTTAGTGTTTGGCCAAGGGTATTGACATCAATGTAAACAATATCACCTAATTCATGCTGCGCAAAATCAGTAATGCCAATGGTAGCAACATTGCCTTCGAGGCTGATCCATTCATGGTCTTTTGTATAACGGAGGTTCGCTGGAAAATTCATTTGATTTTTTTTGAGTTACAAATATTGAGAGAATTTCTGATTGATGCTAATTAATTCAATAACCTGATCGTCATCTTTATATTTCTCGCAGGCCTGTCGCCCGGCCTGGTTGGTTCTGCAGCGATCTTGTCAATCACATCCAATCCACTAATGACCTCACCAAATACTGTATAATTCTGGTCCAGGTAAGGTGTGCCGCCCAGACGTTGGTAGACCTCTCTTTGGGCACGAGTGTACCTGGCATTATTAGCTCCCGGTTGGCCAATTGATTGAGCCAATTGGGCAGAATCGGCTTTTTTCCCTTGCACAATATAAAACTGGCAATTGCTACTGGCCTTTTCAGGATTGTTGTCACGTGCAGCCGCCAATGCTCCTTTTTTATGATAGAAGTTGGAACGGAATTCCGCAGGGATGCGTCCGCCACCCGGAGCTTCACCTGCACCAAGCATCGTTGAATCTGTTGCGTTCCTGCTGGTAGGGTCGCCGCCTTGTATCATAAAGCCATTGATCACGCGATGAAATAACAGGCTGTCATAAAACCCTGATTTCACAAGCTTGATAAAATTATCCCTGTGCTGGGGAGTAGAATCATAGAGCTTTGCGATCATCTTTCCATAATCAGTAGTTATTTCAATTAACCGTTCGGTACTTTTTGGCCGCGCGATAGTAGTTGCGGGTGCAGCTTTCGCAGCAACAGTGGTAGCAGGTTTTTTTTGTTGAGGAGAAGGCACAATTTTTTTTTGAGCCGATACGCCCACCGCAAAAAAGATGGATACTATCAATAAGAGTTTCTGTATCATATTATATTCTATTCTTTGTTGATCTTTTTTACCGGGGAGGCTGGGATGATCGCAGAATATATCTCTCCGAAACTCCCTGCCTCTGCGTCTCTGCGGTAAAAATATTTCAATATTATTTGTCAACCATTAAAATCCCTGCTGTTCAAAGTAAAGCAGGATATGATCTTTCAAAAAATTTTCCTGTTCAAACAGGTTCATTACCGGCAGTTCTTTCAGCTGTTTAAAATGTGGCCATCCATCGCCATCATTTCCTTCTAAAACGTAATAGCCACTTACCCCAAGTACAGTGCATATTGCAACATGCATCAGGTCCTGTTTCTGCTCTTTGGTGATCTTATCCTGTATAAAATTTGTTTCCTGCATGCCAATGAGGAAAAGAACGGCTTCCACGTCTGGTTTTTTGCCAAAACGCTCCACCAGTTTTGCTTCCAGTGCCCACCAGCGTTGTTGCAGGTCGTCGGTAATAAACATAGGGGCAAAGGTAAAAGTTTGAGGCGTGCCATCATCACCAATCAAAAGTTATATTTGCAGCAAACTGATGGTATGTTACAGGTACATGTACTGAGGAATGACCCTGCATGGGTAAAGCAAAGGCTGGAGGTAAAACGTTTTGGCCAAACAGGCCTGGTAGATGAGATCGTTTCATTGGATGACGACAGGAAAAAAGCACAATCTGATTGTGATAATCTTTTAGCGCAGGTAAATACTTTGTCAAAGGAGATCGGCGACATGATGAAGCAGGGAAAAAAACCTGAAGCAGAAGAACTGAAATCAAAAGTAGCGGCTTATAAAGCTGAGATCGCTGACCTGGCTGAACAATTAAAAAAAATAGAAGAACTGCTGAAAGATAAATTGGTATTGCTTCCTAATCTTCCATCTGAACAAGTGCCTGTTGGTAAAACACCAGAGGATAATGTTAATGTAAAAGAATCCGGCACTAAACCAGTTTTATATAAAGGCGCTGTGCCACATTGGGACCTGATCAAACAATATGATCTCGTTGATTTTGAAACAGGCGCAAAAATTACCGGTAGCGGCTTCCCATTATATAAAGGCAAGGGCGCAAAACTGCAACGGAGTTTGATACAGTATTTTTTAGATTATAATACTGAAGCAGGTTATACAGAATACATTCCTCCTTTTATGGTGAACGAAGCCAGCGCTTATGCCACAGGGCAGTTGCCGGATAAGGAAGGGCAGATGTACCATGTAACTGAAGATGATTTTTATTTGATACCAACCGCAGAAGTTCCCGTAACAAATATTTACAGGGATGTGATATTGAAGGAAGAAGAAATGCCTGTAAAGATGACGGCCTACTCTCCCTGTTTCCGCAGGGAAGCCGGAAGTTTTGGAAAAGATGTGCGCGGATTAAACAGGGTGCACCAGTTTGAAAAGATCGAGATCATACAGATCGTTCAACCAGAAAAAAGTTATGATGTACTCGAACAGATGGTGACTCATGTAGAAAAGTTATTACAAAAACTCGAACTGCCTTACCGCATATTAAAATTATGTGGCGGCGATATGGGCTTTGCCAGTGCGCTCACTTATGACTTTGAAGTATATAGCGCTGCGCAGGAACGCTGGCTGGAAGTTAGCAGTGTAAGCAATTTTGAAAGTTTTCAGACCAATCGTTTAAAATGCCGCTATAAAGATGCCAATGGTAAAATGCAATTGGCACATTCACTGAATGGAAGTTCATTGGCATTGCCAAGAATTTATGCTGCGTTGCTGGAAAACAATCAAACCGAAAACGGGATCGTGTTGCCCGCTGTTCTGCATAAATACTTTGGGGCAGACAAGATCAGTTCTTAATGACCACTTTTGTTCCAACAGCAATCCTGGTGAAGATCTCTTCCATGTACTCATTCTTGGTGCTGATACAACCCAGTGTCCAGTTCTGGAACTGGTCGATCGCAAAATCTTCATGTGGCCAGGTGCCATGTATTCCAATGGATCCGCCGATCTTGGCATCGGCAGGAATAATGCCCTGCGCTTTTCGCTGGTTGAATTTTGCATAATCATCCTGGGTAGGGTAATCCAGCGCCAGGAAATGATTCCACTTTTCATGGGGGCGTTTGCTGGCAATATGAAAAACACCTTCCGGAGTTTTTCTGTCGCCTTCCATCATCTTATCGCTAAGGTCTTTGTTGCCAAACACAACGGGGTAGGTGATCAGCCAGTTGTCTTCACTGTCATAGATACGCATCTCGTACTTGTGCTTTTCAATAACGATGTGGAAATCATCTTTTCCGGCAACGGAACTTTTGAAGGATGTGTTGATCGTAAACAATACAACAAGCATCGATAGGGGCAGGATCGGTCTCATAGTTGGGATTTAAGACCTGAAACTAAATCAAAAGATTAATGAACGCTGCGTGCCTTTTTTGGTTTGGCAAAAGATTATCTTAATTAAAACATAACTAGGATTTAATGATTAGAGGATTGATAGGATGAAACACATCTCGCATCCCCCATCTCGCATCCCCCATCCCGTATCTCGTATCCCGTATCTCGTATCCCGCATCCCGCATCTCCCATCTCAAAATCACCAATTACTAAACCTCAACCCGATCGCATAAGGATATTGCACCAGTCCCGTGCTTTCATTATGTAAGGCATTAAAACTATAACTGCCGTATATCCTTATCGGGCCAAGGCCTAACTCGCCAATAGCTGCCAGGCGCCAGGGTTGTAAGTTGAAATCACTGTACACTTTTTGTTTGCCCCTTTGGTCGCTGATCTGTTTGTCATGGCTTCCAACAAGATAACCGGCACTCACTCCTCCGCTAAAACTAAAACCATTGTGTTTGTGTGGAGTAGTATTGATATTTAACATGAAAGGGACAGTGACATAACCAACGTACAGTTTATTTTTTGAAAAGCTGATAGAGTCATTGAAAATAAAAGGAGTGGGGTCTTTCCTGTAACTCAGGCTATGGTCGTACCTGAAATTATACATCTCCAATCCAAGCCCGTATTTCAGGTTCACTACATGTTTGATCACATTCAGTTTCTGCATAAACAGCCAGATATTGGCATTGGATGATTTGCCTGTATTTAATGCCATACTGTTTTGTGTAACAGCCCCATTTGCCGGGCGCAATACTTTTAAGTACCCCGAAGATTGTGCAGCGGTATAATTGGTATTATCCCTGAAATTGGTGAAACCAAGATCAAATATCAACCAATTGGTACTAACGTTATTACTGCTTCTCCTTATTTTGCTTGCGCGGGGAGCAAAGTTGAGATTTAAAGTGTAGTTTTTTCTTTCCCTGTTATCACTAACATTATTGTTGTCTTTATTTTTTTTGACGATAACAAAATTGCCTGCTCTTATTGTATCAGGGGCGCTGCGGGTACTGTCTTTCTGCGAGAAACCTGTTGCTGCCACCAGTAGGGCAGCTGTTAAAACTGTCATGCGTTTCATATCAATCTATTTTAATTTTTTTATGATTTGGGGCTGATGGGAATGCCTGCGATGGATGACTTCGCATTTTCATCCCGGGGCTTGCTGAAAAGCCTGCCCGCTTTTTTAAGAAGGCCAAATAGTTTGCCTTTGTTTATTTCCATATTACCTATATAGACGGTGCCGTTTTTGTCATCTTGCTGTGTATCTAATTCTTTATAGACAGCCTGCTGTACCAGGGCGGGTTGGGTATTAGCGGCAGTATTGATCACAACCGGCGCCTGGTCCGGGTTTTTATTCTCTGCTTTGGCAATGATCATTGGCCTGTCTTCCAATGAAACTTTTGGAGCAGCAACATTATTGATTGCCAATGCAGGGCTATTGTTAACGGCAGTAGCCGGCTGAATATTTTTAACCAGAACAGGAGAGACTTCAGGAGTGACCTCTTTATTTATTTTTTTGATTACAGTGGCAGAAGCAGTATTGGTGCTTGCATGCGCCACTGTTGTTTTGATAACTGGTGCAGCTACAGGTATATTATCTTTTACCAAAGGCGTTGTTGCAGGCGAATTGGTTTTTATCGTACTTGCCAATCCTGTTCCCAATTCTTTTTTGTTTGCGGGTAATAATATCCAAACTAAAAAAGCCATGGCAATAAAAATAGCGGCAACTGCCTGCCAGGAACGAAAATAAATGAGCGGCCTTTCTTTTTTCTCTTCCCTGTACAAAGATCTTTTACCGGGAAAAAGAATAGTTTCTGCTTCAAGTTTTGTTTGCTTCAGTAAAGTGAAATTATCCTGCACCTGTGGATGCTGCAATACAAAGGTTTCCACTTCGGCACGTTCAGCAGAGCTCAGCTCATTATCAACATACAATAAAAATTTCTCATCATGATTGGAAGTGTCTACAGAACCGGTCAAAGACCTGTATAAAGAATCCTTATTTATAAACTCCATGGAAATATCTGCAGGTAAAGTTGTTTGCTGCAAGACAGACAATTCATTTGCGAGATCGGGGTTTTCCTGCACAAAGCGGTCTACGGCTTCCTTCTCTGTTGCAGACAGCTCACCGTCTACATAGAGAAGAAAAAAAGTCTCGTAGTTATGCCTGTTCAGTTCCATGTTCATTTTACATTTTATATTTCTACATCACGTTTTCAGGGCTCACCAAATAATTCCTTAATGTTAACCTTGCCCTGTGCAGGTAAACTTTTACCTGGCTTTCTGTCAACCCCGTTATCTCTCCTATCTCGCTATAATTATATCCTTCATAATCTTTCAGCATCACCAGGCTTCTTTGTGTTTCATTCAGCCTGTTCAGGGCTTCCATCAGCACCTTTTTAAGGTTGGTGTTTTTTTGGTGGCCCGGTTTCATTTCGTCAGCCGATATTTCACGATGAGAGATCCTTTTTACTTTCCTGATATGATCGATCATCTGGTTATAAGCAACAGTAAAGAGATAGGACTTTGATTTCTCATTTTCTACATTTTCCCTGTTACGCCATAACTTTTCAAAAGCCGTTTGTACAATATCCCTTGCATCTTCTTCATGCCTTAGATTTTTTACAATAAAGCGATACACATTATCTGCATATATGTCAACACAGTAATTGTATTCTTTTTCAGTCATAAACAGCGGAATATATCAGGTGTTAGGCTCTCTCATTAATAGTACGAACCAAGGGCCTTTTTGTTACAATGCAAAGAAAAAAAATCTGCCTGAATATAAAGGAATAGATATATGGGCGATTACCTGCGGGTAGAAACGATCAAATGGTTAAATGGGGCGGAAAACAGGTCATCCGGCTCGTCGGACGGGCTTGTGCAGCAGTTACGCATACAACAGGGTTTTTTGGCCGCCGCGGCGGATTGCTGACGAGTTTGTATGAAAGCCACAGTAATAAATGCAACAGTGCCAAGGATAAAGAGCTTTAGTAATGGACTGTGTTTCATAAAACAGTGTTTGAATGGTTGTACGAAATTAATCGCAATTTGTTACAGACATATCAAAAAAACGTTAAACATTACGCTACAAACCGGTATCCAACCCCTTTGATCGTGATGATCTCCAGGGATGGGTCTTCTTTCAGGTAACTGCGCAACTTGGTGATGTAAACATCCAGGTTACGGCTATTGAAAAAAGAATCATTCCCCCATATATGATTTAAGACCTCTTTCCTCTCAATTACGCTGTTTCTTTTCTGGAAAAGATATTTTAAAAGCTCGCTTTCCCTATAAGAGAGTTTGCGCTCCTCTTTTCCACAAGCAAGTGCCTGTTTATTGAGATGAAAAACATATTTGCCCATCGAAAAATTAGCGCCAGAAGGGATAACAGGATTGTTCTTTTTTACATTCAGCAAGTGCTCGAGCCTTACGATTAGCTCTTCCATGCTAAAAGGTTTTCGGATATAATCATTGCCCCCGATGGTAAAACCTTTTACTACATCTTCTGTTTGTGTCTTTGCAGTTAGAAAAATAATGGGCACATCATCATTCAGTTTGCGGATATCTTCGGCCAGCTCAAAACCATTGCGATTAGGCAACATCACATCCAGCACACAGATATCTGGTTTTTCTTCTTCAAACACAGGTATCACCCTGTCGCCATCGGTTTCCATGATCACATCAAAGCCGCGGCCCTCGAGCGTTTCTTTTACGATCTTGCCAAGGAACAATTCATCTTCTACATATAATACTTTAATGCTCATGCCCGTGGAATTTTAACTGTAAAAGTACTGCCTTTACCCAGCTCGCTCTGCACACTGATAAAACCATTGTGGCGTTTTACCACATGCGACACATAACTCAATCCCAAACCATATCCCTTTGTATTGTGCCTGTCGCCCGTTGGTATGCGGAAGAATTTTTCAAAGATCTTTTCTTTGTACTCGTGCGGGATGCCTATGCCATTATCTGTTACATCCAGTTCAATGTATTGCGGATGTGCTACCAACGCCACTTCTATCTGCGGCGATTCCTTACTGTATTTTAAAGCGTTGTCGAGCAAATTATAAACTACGCTGGTAATATGCAATTTATCGGCATCAATAAGAAAACCTTCTCCAATTGTTTTGAAACTTGTTTGCGCCTTATGTTTGTCGAACTGGAGTTTCATCGTATTCATTACTTCTTCCGTCAGTTGTTTCCAGTCAAAAATTTCTTTCTTTAACTCGATCTCTTTGTTCTCAAACATAGAAAGTTTCAATACTTTATCAACCAGTAAACCCAATCGCTGCAATTCTGATGCAGAGATGTCGAGATATTCTTTGGTTCTTTCAGGGCTTTGTATGCCACCAAAATTCCTGAGCGCTTCAATGGCCACAGATACAGTGGCAATAGGGGTTTTGAGCTCATGGGTGATATTGCTGATGAACTCATTTTTTATCTCACCCAGCTTGCGTTGTGCCACCAGGTTCCTGTATAGTGATGCAAAAGAGAAAAAAGTAATTGCAACAAGTGCCAGCGACAATACCATTTGCGGGGCGATCTTTTTAAGAATGAATGTTGCAGGGTTCGAAAACTGTGCACGGTAAGCAACTGGGTTGGCAAAACCTACCGGTATCTGCGAAGTGATGATATCCTTGCTTAAAAGAAAAGTGTCTTTTTTTCTCCTGAGAAAAGTATCCTTCCTGATAGAAAAACCAACTGTAATACCTGCTTTGGAAAGATCAACTGTGTATAAGGAATCTATCTTATTGAGAGAAATAGTATCATTTAACACTTTTGAACTTAACATGATCTTTCTTACCATTGAACCATTGCCATTTTTGCTGCCTGCCTGCGCCCGAAGTTGTATATCCGCTGACGGCAATGCCATATCTCTCCTGTAAACCCTTACGCCATTTGTCAATTCAATTTCAGGACCTGGTTTTGCGGGAACTATCTTCCTGTGTTTAATCAATGAATCGATTTGTTCTGGTGTGATCTTTTGCCCTAATGCAATTGCTGATTTGGAAAAACCACCTACTATGATCGCAGGCTTACGGTGTGAGCTATCTGTTTTTGATAACTGCACGTTGTAGTTGAAATGGTGCATGGCAGAATCGCTACGGTCGCTACGAATAACCATGGTACCGCCGCGCCTTGGTGGACCGGCTTTCGTATTTGAATCATCTAAACTGATCTTTACTGCAGAAGCAACATCACCTAAAAAAATATTTTCATCGGGAAGGCTTTTGAAGAAAATGCTCGTATCATTTTTGAAACGTTCAGCCTGTAGTTTATACATACTCTCACGAAAAACCACATCCACGGTCTTGCGCATACTCTGCTCTTCTTCACGATACAATGTAGTGAGCCAATATACCTGGAAAGCCACGATCAAAAGGATCGTGCCGATCATGAGTGCCCGTGATAGTCTTAATTTATTCATTGAGAAAATTCTTCAGCAAATGTAGCTAACCGTTTTTGACGATCACCGCTTTCATTAACCTTAATTAACCATTGTGCAACGGTGGTTAACGAGGGTAAGAATTAGTTTTGGGCACATAAAAAAACCGAACCTATTATGAAAAAATTACTCTTATTGGCAATGTGTGCCATTGGCCTGTCTTCTGTAAACGCACAGATGAAAGAAGGCACGATCATTTATGAAAGAAAGATCAACATGTACAAGACTATCACCGACGAACAAATTCGTGCCATGGTACCTGAATTTCGTACCAGCAAGCATTCGTTGATCTTCAGCGACAGTACATCTATTTACAAAGCTGTTCCTGAAGATGAGGCCCCAGACCCGTTTGCAGGGGGCGGTGGGCGCGTATTCATCAGGATGGGTGGTGCAGACGGTGGAGAACTCTATAAAAATTTTGCTACTTACAAATCTATCCAGTCCTCTGAATTAGGTGCCAAGACCTATATTATTGAAGACAGTATCCGTCAGCAGAAATGGAAACTCACAGATGAGACCAAAAAAATTGCCGGCCACAATTGCCGCAAGGCAACAACCCAGCAAACAATGATGGGTGGTGGCGGAGTAACGCGAATTATATCGAGTACGAATGGTGGTAGTAGTACAAAAACAGATACTACAGCGCCACCACAGGTTAAAACCAAACAAGTGGACGTGGTAGCCTGGTATGCTGAAGATATCATTAGCCCTGTTGGGCCTGAGAATAATGGTGGATTGCCAGGTGTTATCCTGCAACTGGATATCAATGACCATGAAACAGTTTATACAGCTACAGAAATAAAATCTGAAGTGAACAAAAAAGAATTAAAGGAGCCAAGCAAAGGGAAGAAAGTAACAAAAGATGAATTCCGCAAATTGCAGATGGATGCAATGCAAAATATGAATATGCCCGGTGGTGGTGGCGTAAGAACCATGAGGTTTGGAGGTGCTTAGAACTGCGATTGTTTCATAACAAAAGCCATCCGCCTAGGCGGATGGCTTCTTTATTTGTCATGATACCAGTTTATTTTTCTACGCCTAATAATTCTATATCAAAGATGAGGGTAGCGCCGGGTCCGATCTTGCCTGAGCCACGATCACCATAAGCGAGAGATGAAGGCAGGTATACTTTCCATTTGCTTCCTACTGTCATCATTGGCAATACTTCCTGCCAGCCAGGGATCACTTCATTCACCATAAACGTGGCCGGTTCGCCGCGGTCAACAGAACTGTCAAATACAGTCCCATCAATCAAAGTGCCATGGTAGTGGCATTTTACTCTGTCGGTTGCTTTAGGATGGGTAGTATCGTTTCCTGTTTTTACAACCTCGTATTGAAGCCCATCGGGTAAGCTCTTTACTTCTTTACGTTTTGCATTCGAGGCGCAAAATTTTTGTCCCGCAATTTTGTTTCCTACGGCTTTCTCACCACTTACTTTTTGAACATAAGTATTGATGCATGCACCGGCAACATCATCTGAAAAAGGAACAGCTTTTTTATGAAGGGCATCATTCAATCCTTTATAAAGCATTGCAATATTGATACTGTCTAAACTTTGCGCCTGCAGGTTGCGGGCAATGCCAATTCCTATGGCATAGCTGGCGCTGTCCCTGTTTGATTTTAAAGGGTTAGCTGCTACAGGGGCTGCGGCAGGCTTTGCAGGGGCTTTCTTTTGTTGCGCCTGCACACTCATTACACACAAGAGCGCCAGGGCCGGGATCAGTTTTTTCATGTATTTCATTTAGGGAAGCAAAGTAAATGCAGAAAGGAATACGAACAGCATTTCTATTGAGGAGTGGAAGGCAGTTATTTGCCTGATAGAATGCCTCATTATTTTTTTACCGGGGAGGCGGGGAGTTTCGCAGAAATAATATCGTGTTACTTCGAAATTTATTCCCAACAGCCCAACCACAATATTTTTTAAACTATACCCGGCCTGATTGCAGAAGGGTTCTCATTCGAAGACAACTCTCCCCGCCTCTGCGGTGAAAAGAAAAATCCCATCCGAAATCGAATGGGATTTGAAAAGGATATTGTGATCGTTAGTCCCTCATAGTTCTTACAACAATATTTGGGCCACCCGCCTGCTTGCCCGCTTTGTTCAGTGCAAAAGTGAAACTTACTAAGAAGTAGCGCTGCAGTACGTTGTAGCGAAGGTCTTCAATATAATTCTGGTTCACATTGTGGCTGCTGCCAATATTCCTGTCTAGCAGGTCAAATGCAGTGAACTTCACTTCTGCTCTTTTATTTTTCAGGAACGATTTGGCCACAGATGCATTCCAGAAAGGAATCTGTGTGTTATAACCATCTGCACGGCCGGTGTTGATGGTATAATTAAAGTTGTTGTTTAACACGATACCCCATGGAAGATAATTAGTCATATCCATTCCATAAACTTGTGTCATATAGTTATTGTTGAGAATGGGCTGCAGCGAATATTTCGCCTGGCTGATACGTAATCCTGCATTAGCTGAGATATCGATCGCATTATCAATAGAAAAATTCCAGTTAAAGGAAGGATTGATACCCAGGTTATCGATAGTATTCTGCGCACCATTCAGGAAAGAGATATTATGATTGTAATTCATTCCCAATGAAAGATCGAATCTCGATTTCAAACTCCTGATAGGAAAGCCATAGCTCAGGTTTCCAAAAACACTGGATGTGCCATTTACGTTCACAGGTTTGCTTAATCTTGATCCATTGCTGTAAACAGAATCAGCAGTTACAATGGCATTCATATTTACCGATGCATTAAAAAAGGCGAAGAAATTTCTCTGTGTAACGGGATCAACCGCTGTATAGTTCAGGCTGAAAGTGTGACTGAATGTACGTTTCAGGTCAGGGTTGCCCGTTACTACGTTCAACGGATCGCTGATGTTACGGATAGGCTGTAACTGCGAGGTAGAAGGCTGCTGTGTAGAGCTTCTGTAATCAAAGCGTAAATTCCGGTAGGTATTAAATTTATACTGCAGGTTAGCATTTGGCAATACATCTGTAAATGATTGCTTAAGGCTGGTTGAATAGGTTTGATTGATACTCTCCAGTGATGAGGCCTGCAATGAAGCGCCGAGCGTATAGTTAAACATTCTCTGGTTGGACCTGAGGTTGATGCTTCCGCCGGAGTAAAAATAAGTGTTCTTGAAATTATTGGTGAGCAATTGGTTTGCCAGGTCGTGCTTTCCTGATGTGTTATTATAATCAAAAGATTTTTTATCACTTTCTCCCACGGTACTGCTTGCGAAAGCGCTGAGCTCCAGCAAAGAACGTTTGCCCAAAGGCTCTGTGTACACTACGTTTCCGCCAATGTTCAGGGTATTGGCCTTGTTGCTGTTTGTTTGGTTGACAATAGAATCCGCTGGCAGTCCGCCGGGATAATAAGTGGTCTTTGTATTCAGGGTGCCTGTTTGGTTACTGTTGTTATAGTTCATGTTCAGGTCTGCAGAAATGGTCCTTCCTTTTTTCTTCAGCCTTTTACGGAATAACATATCATTCGTAAAAGTATAACCATCTGCATTGGTGGTACTGTTGTTAAAGCCGCTATTCAGTTTTGCATTGGTAATATTGGTAGCAGAAGAAGAGCTGCTGTTGTTGATACTGTTCTGTTGCTGGAAAGCAATGGCAGGAACGATCTTGAAAGAAGTGAAGCTGTCGATCTTACTGTCAAAACTCATATTGAAACGCTGTTGTTTGATGTCGCGTACACCACTGCTCGATGAAACATAATTATAATTATTGCCGGGATATAAATATTGCCTGTTGGTTGACCTGTCTGTAAGCAAATGGATATCACTCATTACAGCACTACCATTCACATCTGTCTTTTTATTATTCCAGGTATCGTTGAAGTTGGCGCCACCTGCATAAGTTGTTGCTACTCCCTGCTGGTTTTGTCCAAGCCCTGTTACAGGAAGCCCTCCATTATCAGAACTGCCTGTTCTAATTGTAATACCTCCTCCGTTTCTCATGCCTTTGCTTAGTTCGCCTGTGAAGTTGAGTACATCACTGATGCTGAACCCTTGCTTATTGGTGTTATTTGCCATCCCTAAAAAAGATATCTGCTGATCACCATTGAATTTGTTGATATTGGTTTGCGCATCAAATCTTTCATTGCTTCCCACGCCTGCTACCACTCTTCCAAACAAAGCATGGTTCCTGTCTTTTTTAAGTTGAAGGTTGATCGCTTTCTGTGAATTACCATCATCCACCCCTGTAAATTCGGACCTGTCGCTTTTTTTATCAAATACCTGCACTTTATCAACGGCATCGGCATTCAGATTTTTTGTTGCCAGTTTAGGATCGCCAGTAAAGAATTCTTTTCCATTTACCAATACCCTGTTCACTGTTTCGCCATTCACTTTTACAGTACCGTCAGCATCCACCGTTACACCTGGTAATTTCTTTAAAAGCTCTTCTACCACTGCATTTGGCTGTGTTCTGAAATTTTCTGTATTGAACTCTAATGTATCATTGTTCATTACTACCGGGGGGCGTTTGGACACTACTGTTACACTGTTCATGCTTTTAAGATCTGTCATGATAACATTTCCAAGTGTCACGTCTTCTCCTTCACGCACGGTCAGTTCTTTCCACAGCGGAACAAATCCTACATAAGAAGTTGAAAGAAGGTATTTTCCCTTGGGTACCTGCCTGAGCTGGAACTTGCCTGTTGAATCGGCCCTGCTGAAATTGATCAATGTGGAGTCTTTCGCGTTAACGATAGATACGGTGGCAAAAGCCAATCCCTTATGGGAAACTGTATCATACACAGTTCCTTTTACTGTTGAAGTTGTTTTCTGGGCTGAAAGAAAAAATGGAAACGCCGAAACGAGAATGAGTAAAGCAATTTTTTGCATAGCAGTAGTTTATGCGCCAAAAGTAGCCGCATACATCCGCAAATGCAGTTAATGAACTTTGGTTAAATGTTAATGAAGGTTAATGTATTAGCCTAAGAGGTTTTTTAAAGCGCCCTGCACTTTCTCAAATTGAAAGCCTTTCGCCGCTTCCTGCATCATTGCTTCGATCTTATCGTTACACAAATTACCGATGCTTCCTTCATGGGTGTGATGGATATTGTTGGTGTGTGTAAATTTTCCGGATTCAATATCTGCACCCACTTTTTTGTACGCATCGCGGAATGGAATGCCCTGCAATACCAGTTTGTTCACTTCTTCTACGCTAAACAGGTATTGATATTTTTCGTCGTCAAGAATATTTTCTTTTACAGAAATATTTCCCAGCATCAGCGAAGCCATCTGCAGGCAATCTTTTAATGTTTGAAAAGCAGGGAACAAATGCTCTTTCAGCAATTGAAGGTCGCGGTGATAACCGGATGGAAGATTAGTGGTCATCAGCATGATCTCGTTTGGTAATGCTTTAATGCGGTTGCAATGAGAACGGATCAATTCAAAAACATCGGGGTTCTTTTTATGTGGCATGATGCTGCTTCCTGTGGTAAGTTCTGCCGGAAAAGAAATAAAATCAAAATTCTGGTTCAGAAAGAGGCAGGCATCCATAGACAAACGCGAAAGTGTATCAGCAACATTTGATAAGGCCATAGCAGTAACACGTTCTGCCTTGCCACGCCCCATTTGTGCATACACTACATTATAATTGAGATCTGCAAAACCCAGCAATTTTGTGGTGAGCGAACGGTTGATAGGGAAGGAGGAGCCATATCCCGCAGCAGAACCCAACGGATTTTTATTGATGATATGATAAGCCGATTGTAATGTGATCACATCATCCACCAGGCTTTCAGCATAAGCGCCAAACCATAAACCAAAGGAAGAGGGCATGGCCAATTGCAAATGCGTGTAGCCGGGCAATAAATGCGCTTTATGCTTTTCGCTATGTTTAATGAGTAGCTGAAAGAATGGTTGAATAGCATGAACCAGTTCTTCGATCTCATTTCTTAAAAACAATTTAATATCTACGAGTACCTGGTCATTACGGCTACGGGCACTGTGTATTTTCTTGCCAACATCTCCCAGTTTCTGCGTCAGTAATAATTCTACCTGCGAGTGAATGTCTTCTACATCATCCTGTAACTGAAAACTTCCTTTTTCGATTTGGCTGTAAATATTTTTTAATTCAGCTTGTAATGCTTTCAATTCATCTTTTGTCAACAGGCCAATGCTTTCGAGCATGGTGATGTGTGCTAAAGAACCCATCACATCAAAGGCGGCAAGATAGAGATCCATTTCACGGTCTTTGCCAACCGTAAAACGTTCTACTTCCAGAAGTGACCCTTTATCTTTTTGCCACAATTTCATGTTAGTTGTTCTAAGATTTGAATATAGAGGCCGATGCCTTGTTTTATTTCATCCACATAAATATACTCATCTGCGGTGTGACTTCTTGCACTGTCGCCCGGGCCGATCTTTAATGTGGGAAAATTCATCAGCGCTTTGTCGCTGGTTGTTGGCGATCCATAACAGGTTCTTGACAAATTCAGTCCCGCTTTTACGATCGGGTGTTCTGGTGAAACAGAAGTAGATCGTAACCTTGTACTCCTGGGCTGTACCGTACTTTGCACATTAGATTTGATGGTTGTCAACACTTCATCAAAACTGTATAATTCGTTCACTCGCACATCTACAGTAAACTTGCATTCATTCGGAACTACATTGTGTTGTGAACCTGCATTAATGATGGTTACGCTCATTTTCACTGGGCCCAAAAGAGGAGATATTTTTTTAAACTGATAATTCTTAAACCACTCTATATCTTTTAGCGCTTTGTAAATGGCATTATCGCCTTCTTCCCTGGCAGCATGCCCTGCTATGCCTTGTGCTGTACAATCCAATACCAGCAAGCCTCTCTCGGCAATAGCCATATTGAGCAGGGTAGGTTCTCCAACAATACCAAATGAGCCGTTGTTGGATGAATTTGTGAAAGCGCCGTTGGTAGATTTTATAAAATTCTCCTGCAGAAGTAACGCTTCCACGCCATTGTTCCCGGAGATTTCTTCTTCTGCCGTGGCAGCGATAACAAAATTGTAAGGCAGATTTTCCTGTTCATAGAAGTATAAAAAAACAGCGATCAGTGAAACCAAAGCGCCACCTGCATCATTGCTTCCCAGCCCGAATAATTTACCCTCTTTTTCAACAGGTGTAAATGGATCAAGCATATAGCCTTTCACAGGCTTTACAGTATCGTGATGTGAGTTGAGAAGAATAGTGGGTTTGTTTTCATCATAATGTTTATTTCTAGCCCAAACATTATTCAGATAGCGATAGGTGGCGATATTTTTTGATTGAAGAAAATTTTCGATCAATGAAGCGGTCTTGTCTTCTTCCTTGCTGAACGAAGGAATAGCGATGAGGCCTTTTAAAAGCCCCACCGCATCGGTATACAAATTATCTAATGCCTGTTCAGTCATGTTCAATGCTTGTGCCAGATTGCCCGGTAATTAATAATGGAAGTTCTTCAGCTTTGCCTATCACTACTCTCTTTACACCACTGCTGATTGCGGCAAAAGCGTTATCCAATTTTGGGATCATTCCTGCAAAGATCACTTGTTGCGCCTTTAATTCTTTATAGGAAGCAGGACTTATCTTTTTGATAACACTGCTGTCATCTTCTGCATTCATCAGCACACCACTTTTCTCAAAAGAATAGATCAAATGAACATTATACATGTTTCCCAGCGCCTTTGCTACTTCCTGGGCAATGGTATCAGCATTGGTATTGAGTATTTGCCCTTTTTGATCGTGAGTAAGAGGAGCCAATACTATGGATATATTTTGCTCGAGTATATTTTGCAGGAACCCGGCATTGACGCTATCAATATCGCCTACAAATCCATAATCTATCGTTGGATGTATTCTTTTATGGGCTGAAATGATGTTGGCATCTGCCCCGCTTAATCCAATGGCATTACAATTCAGAGCTTGTAACTTGGCAACTATCATTTTGTTGATATAACCGCCATACACCATGGTAACCACCTTGAGCGTTTCTGCATCCGTGATCCTTCTGCCATCCACCAGTTTTTGTTCAATACCCATTTGCTCTGCCAGCTTCGTGGCAAGTTTACCACCGCCATGCACCAATATTTTTTTTCCTTTCACAGAAGCAAATACTTCGAGAAACGAAAATAATTTTTCATCATCATCAATAATATTACCACCGATCTTCACCACATACAGCAAATCTTTGCTTGTACCTGTATGCTGACCGGAAATATTTTTTGATGAATCCATTTTCTGATTATTTTTTCTAACAGGGCTTTAATATCTCTGATAATACGGCCTGTGCGGCCCAAACCCTGTTCCCTGCCTGCTTTGTGACCAAGCTGTTGGGACTATCCAAAACCTCATCACTCAATTCTACATTTCTTCTAACCGGAAGGCAATGCATCACATTAGCATGATGGGTATGTTGTAATTTTTTCTCAGTTAACATCCAGCCCGGATCATTTTCAGGCATCTTGCCATAATCGTGGTATGCGCTCCAGTTTTTTACATATACATAATCCGCATCCCTGAATGCTTTGTCCTGGTCGTGTATGATGGTAGCGCCTTTTGTAAATTCTTCTGATAGCTCGTAACCATGCGGGTGGGTAATGACGAAGTCTGCTTCCCCCCATGCATTCACCCATTGCGCAAAACTGTTAGCAACACATTGTGGCAACGGTTTTACATGTGGTGCCCAGGTAAGAACGATCTTAGGTTTTGTTTGAGTGCTTATATTTTCTTTAATGGTAATAATATCAGTAAGTGATTGCAGAGGGTGAAGTGTAGAACTTTCGAGGCTTACCACTGGTACACCCGCATATTTCATAAACTGGTGAATGAACATTTCGCTGTAATCATCTTCCCTGTTTTTGAGTGAAGGGAATGTACGAATACATAAAATATCAAAATAAGTTCCCAGTACAGGTGCTGCATCTTTAATATGTTCTACAGTGGTTCCGTTCATGATAGCGCCTTCTTCAAATTCCATTGCCCAACCTTCTTTGTCAACATTGAATACGATCGCTTCCATGCCTAAATTTCTTGCGGCTACCTGTGTGCTCAATCGTGTACGTAAACTTGGGTTAAGAAATAACAGGCCAATCCTTTTGCCGGTTCCCAGTGTTTTATCTTTCAATGGATCAGACTTATAATCCAATGCCTTTGCAACAAGTGCATTGATGTTGGTGACATCATGAACAGAAACAAAGTTCCGTATACCTGAAGCGGAACATGTTAGCAGGCCTTGTTTGTCTGTATTCATTTCTCTGTTAGTTTGGCAGAAGTATTTTTATTCTTTTGCAGGCACCAGTTGGGTGATGGCTTCCTGCAAAGCTTCTAAAAATTCATCTGTTTGTTTTCTCGTGATCGCCAGTGATGGCAATAACCTTATGGTATTGGGTTTTGACTCACCAGTAAAAACGAAATAGTCGTTCAATAAAGTTTTTCTCAAATCTTTCAATTCTTCAGGAACATCAAAACCGATCATCAATCCGCGGCCACGCACGTTCTTCAATCCATCAATCGATTTTAATTTATTCAGCAGGTACATGCCACGTTGTTTTGCCATGCTGATCAGGTTGTCTTGTTCTATCACTTCTAACACAGCCAATGCAGCAGCACAAGCCAGGTGATTGCCGCCAAAAGTAGTGCCCAGCATACCATGTTTCGACTGGATATGCGGCGCTATCAATATTCCTGCAACCGGGAAACCATTTCCCATTCCCTTGGCCATCGTATAAATATCTGCATCAACACCTGCACTGTCATGCGAGAAAAATTGCCCCGTCCTTCCATAACCACATTGCACACTGTCAGCGATATACACTGCGTTATATTGAGTGCATAATTTTCTTATGAGTTGAAGAAAAGAATCTTTTGCAACATTGATGCCGCCTACGCCTTGTATTCCTTCGATAATGACAGAAGAAATTTGATCACAATGTTCTGTGAAACATTGTTCCAATGCAGCTTCATCATTGAAAGGAAGGAAAATAACATTATCTGTTTCATTCACGGGTGCCACTATAGCAGGATTATCTGTTACCGCAACTGCTAAAGATGTTCTGCCATGAAATGCTTTTGTAAAGGAGACAATTTTTTTCTTTCCGTTATGAAAAGATGCGAGCTTCAGTGCATTCTCAGTTGCTTCTGCTCCACTGTTACAAAGAAAAAGCTGGTAATCTTCTTTACCGCTGATCTTTCCAAGTTTATCGGCCAGTTCTTTTTGAAGCGGGATCATCACTGAATTGGAATAGAAAGCGATCTTTTCGAGTTGTTCTTCCATTCGCTTCACCCAATGCGGGTGTGTATGGCCTATACTGATCACTGCATGGCCGCCATACATATCTAAATACTGCGCCCCATTTTCATCCCATACATAAGAACCCAATGCTTTTGTGATGGTGATATTGTTCAGGGGATAAACATCGAAAAGTTTCATAATGAGAATAGTGGTTTATAATTTATTTAAAAATAATTTGCTTTTAATTTCAACCCGGTTGTTTCATCAAGCCCAAACACCAGGTTCATATTTTGTACCGCCTGCCCCGAAGCGCCTTTGAGCAGGTTATCAATAGCTGAATGCACAGCAATTTTATTTCCCTGCTTTTCAATATGTATAAAACAGTTATTGGTGTTGACTACTTGTTTCAGGTCGATCATGAATTCGCTAACATGTGTAAATGCGGCGCCTTCATAAAATTTTTTGTATAGCTGCCTGATCTCTTCCAGCGGAAGCCCGCAATCAACAATGGAACTGGTATAAATGCCGCGGGTAAAATCTCCCCGCCAGGGAATAAAATGTACAAACACGCCATCATTATCCTGCAATTGGTGAAGGCTTTGATGTACTTCGTTCATGTGCTGGTGTTGCAATGTTTTGTAGGATTGAATATTGTTGGCCCTCCAGCTAAAATGAGAAGTGGCGCCCAGGCTTTGGCCGGCACCGGTGGAGCCTGTAATGCCCGTGGTATATATATCTCCGAGTAGTCCTGCTTTTGCTAAAGGCAATAATGCCAGTTGAATAGCAGTGGCAAAACAACCTGGGTTGGCAATGTTGTTAGCAGATTTGATTTCTGCTTTATTTAATTCAGGCAACCCATAAATAAACTGCCTGTTACCTATCAGAGAATTTTGTTTGATCCTGAAATCCTGTGAGAGGTCAATGATCTTTATTTTTTCATTGATGAAATTTTCTTCCAGGAATTTTTTTGCTTCTCCATGACCCACGCAAAGGAACAGCACATCAATTGTATCATTCAGTTCAGCAGAAAATTGCAGAGTTGTTTCGCCTAAAAGATCGCCATGCACTTTGGATACAGGATTGCCTGCATTGCTTTTGCTATGAACAAAAACAATTTCTGCTTGTGGATGGTTGATAAGGAGGCGGATCAATTCGCCACCGGTATATCCCGCTCCGCCTGCGATCCCAATTTTTATCTTTTTCATTTTTATAAATTGATCCTGTCGTTTGCTGTCGAAGGTTGTGAACAAAGAATAAATTCAACGTCTTCAGAACTATTATTACTGATCCTGTGTTTTTTTCCTGCCTGTATATGCAATCCTTCCTGCTCGTTCAGTTCATATACTTCATCTTCCATTTCAAATGAAGCCGTTCCTTTCAAAATAAAAAAGAACTGTTGTGCCTTCTCATGATAATGCCATTGCTCCGAAGCGCCTGCAGGCATTCGCTCCTGTTTTATTGAAAGGCTTTCTTCCTCTACAAAATTCCAACCATCAGCGGATTGTCCCCATTGATAATGTTTCAAAGGCTGTTGTTTGGACACCTTTGTCATTCGTTAGATTCTTTTACTTTATGATAGATAGAAGTCTGGTTCCCGAATATCTTACTAAACCCTCTTACATCTTCGCCTGTAAATCCTGTATTCATCTCGCCATATTTTCCAAACTTGTCAGACATCAGATCATATTTGGATTCAATACCGATGACCTGAAAACGATAAGGAAGTAATTGTATGAACACATCACCTGTTACATTTTTCTGTGAACTTTCGAGGTAGGCTTCAATGTCCCTCATCACCGGATCCAACACCTGTCCTTCGTGCAACCAGTTGCCGTAAAATTGCGCCAGCTGGTCCTTCCATCCCAATTGCCATTTTGTAAGCACATGTTTTTCCAATGCATGATGGGCTTTCAATATCACCATCGGTGCAGCTGCTTCAAAACCCACACGTCCTTTGATACCAATGATCGTATCACCTACATGTATATCCCTGCCAATGCCAAAAGGGCCTGCTATCGTTTGTAAATACTGAATGGCTTCTGAAGGGTGGCCAAAAGATCTTCCATTCACTGTTTTCAATTCCCCCGTTACAAACCCAAGTTTTACTTCTTCAGCTTCGGTCTTTGTAACCTGTGTAGGCCATGCGCTTTCGGGTAGCATGCCTTTGGAATGAAGTGTTTCTCTTCCACCAACACTTGTTCCCCATAAACCTTTGTTGATGCTGTAGGCTGATTTTTCAAAATTCATTTCAACCTTCTTGCCCTTCAGGTATGCGATCTCTTCTTCGCGGCTAAGTTTAAGGTCGCGGATGGGGGTGATGATCTTTGTGCCGGGTATCATGATATGAAAGATCATATCAAAACGTACCTGGTCATTTCCCGCGCCCGTGCTGCCGTGCGCTACTGCATCTGCGTTTAATTTTTTTGCGTGTTCTGCAATGTGCAAAGCCTGGCTTAATCTTTCTGCACTTACACTTAATGGGTAAGTATTATTTTTCAGCACATTTCCATAGACCAGGTATTTGATAATGCTGTTGTAATAACTTTCTACTGCATTAACGGTGGTATGTGTTTTTACGCCAAGTTTGTACGCGTGTGCTTCAATTTGTTTTAACTCATCTGCACTAAAACCGCCGGTATTAACGATGATGCTGTGTATTTCATATCCCTGGTCCTCGCTAAGATATTTTGCGCAATACGAAGTATCCAGTCCCCCGCTGAAACCGAGGACTACTTTGGCTGGCGCCTGTTTATTTGATAAATTATCCATGAATGATCTTGTTTGAAATTTTGACTTGACTTGTAACGTATATCTTCTAATGAAAGAAAACAGAGAACAGTGATTTAAGTGTTGACCCACCGCTATTCCCGCTATTTTCTTTTTTTCGAAAAAGGCTTAACAGGTTGCCTTGTTTTATTTTCATGAAACGTTCGTACAGTTTTGAATGCTGTTTAAAATCTGCTGCTGTTTCTTCCGGTTCATAATGATCGGCAGGATCATATAACATGGCCGTGCACATACATATTTTCCTTTCCTTGCTCATAAGGATATCATAATTGGTGCAGCTTTTACATCCTGCCCAGAATTCTTCGTCATCGGTCAGTTCGCTATAAGTCACAGGCTCATAACCCAATTCACTGTTGATCTTCATTACTGCGAGTCCTGTGGTAAGCCCGAATATTTTTGCATGAGGATATTTTTCTCTCGAAAGATCAAAGATCCTTCTCTTGATCTGCTTGGCGATACCACTCTTTCTGAATTCAGGCGCTACTACCAATCCGCTGTTGGCAACAAACTGGTCGTGCCCCCATGCTTCAATATAGCAAAAGCCAACCCATTGTCCTGTGTGTGTAAGCGCGATCACGGCCTTTCCCTCCAGCATTTTAGCTGCTACATATTCGGGGCTGCGTTTGGCGATACCTGTACCACGCGCTTTTGCCGAAGATTCCATTTCGTCGGTGATGCGTTTCGCATAATGAGTATCCAAATGGTCTGCTACACGAATGATGATTGGTTGTTGATTGTCCACTTTCTATTGCAATGTTGTAAATGAAAAAGATGAATACAGTTCAGGCTGGTATTGATACACGTTTCCCATGGTATTGGAATGGGTGTACCAATATCGTATCAGATACGTGGTCGTCGCAATAAATAGAGGAAGTTCGATATACCCCGTGAAGAAACAGCAGCCATCGTCAAAGCGGGATGGGCGGCAGAAAGATGAGTATGTGTTACAAACTGTTTCAACTTCTGTTCTGTATAAGGGGTGAATATTGTTTGGACTGTAAAAGTATAACAGTTTGCAATAAATAAGGCCATTTTTTTGTGAAAATTGAGCGATAATAAATATGGTCATATCGCTTTGACCCGGGAATCAGAACATACTAATGAGAGGAATAGCAATTTTAATTGCCACAGAAACACAGAGTTAATTTTGGATTTGCGGCGTATCCTTCTGTGTCTCTGTGGCAAAAAGAATTTATTAATAAAAAAGCCGCCCGGTTGGGGCAGCTTTTCTTTATGTGTTAAGATGAATTGACTAAGGATTGAAACCACCGCCACGCATCATATTTCCCATCTGCATTCCGCCTCTTTGTGCGCCTCCGGGCCTGTTGCCCTGCTGGCCCTGGAACATACCAGGCATTTTCTGCCCTGCTCCTGCAAACTGGCGAAGGTTATAAGTGAAGGTGAGCATTACGTAACGGGTAAGAACATTTGATTTTGAATCCACGATACTGTTACCTGAAGTGGTACGTGTAGCGCTCTGGTTCTGGTTCAACAGGTCAAAGCAGGTCAGCCTGAATTCTGCAGCCTGGTTCTTACCAAACAATTTGGCAATAGAAGGGTTCAGCAATGGAACACTTGTATTATATCCTGCTGCACGGTTGGTGCTGTATGAATAATCAAAATCACTTGCGATCAGCCAGCCTGAATTTGTATAAGCAGTGAACTCAACAGAAAAGGTCTGTGTGTAATAGTTAGAGTTCAAAGTTGGCTGCAATGAGTTATTGAGAATGGTATAATTAGTGGTAGAACCAAAGTTCATATCAAAATTGTTCTTGATATTGGTTGTCCATTTGATCGTTTCTCCCAGGTTGGTAGTTTTTGTGAAATCGCTGACATTGTTTACCAGTGTCTGGTATTGGCTGTAAGAAACGTTTGTTGTAAAGTTCAGGTTGGATTTAGGTTTTTTCAATGGGAAGCCATAGTTGAAATAACCGCTGATATTATAAGTACCGTCCAGGTTCACATAAGTGGTAGTTCTTCCACCGTTTGGATTCTGGATCACAGAGCTCTGGATATCATTTACGATAGCGCTTGCATTGATCGTTGCAAATATCACGCGTTGTGTTACCACATCAAAATTGGTATACAACAGGCGGAAGCTATGAGAGAACTGTGGTTTCAGGTTCGGGTTACCCACCTGGAAATTGATCGCGTCACTGGTAGTAGTGATAGGCTGTAACTGCGCCACACTTGGGGTTCCTGTATTTCCATTATAAAATACACGCAGCGTATTGGTACGTGTGAAATTATAAGTGAAATTGGCATTAGGAGTAAAGCTTACATAGTTACGGGCCACAGTTATATTCTTTGTGGTGTTCTTGCTGTTGAAATCCAGGTACTGCACCCCGGTACCGATACTGAAATTATACTTAGGGTCCTGAACGCGGTAACTCACGGTCATCCTGTTCGAAGTAGAGATGAATTTATAAGAGTTACTGAAAATACTGTCGAATGAAGTAAAACCATGAGAGCCATTATTGTATTCGTAAGTATTATTTGTAGAGTTGTTTTGTGTATAAGAATAATTATACCTGAATTCCAATATTTGGTTAGCACCTATCGGCTCAGTATATGAGAAAGTAGGGTTGATGCTGAAAGTATTGGCTGAATCGGTATAATGCTGGTTAAGAGTATCCACTTTTGTGATTGGCTGGTAGAATTTGTTGATGGCATAATTATAGCCATCGCCATTGTTAGCACTGGCAGATAAGCCCAGGTCAAGTGAAGCCGTCCTGAATTTCTTGGCAAACCTGTGCCTCAACTGAAGATTAGCTCCGCTAATATTGTAGCCTGTATTTGTGCTGGATGCATTGTTTACAGAACTGTTGATGAGCTTTCCACTTGATCCACCGGTTGTCAGGGTTGTTGCAGAAGAATAAGGAGTGCTTGTCTGAAAAGTGATACTTGGGCGGAATACCATTGAATTCATCGAATCAAATTTTGATTCAATATTAAAGCTGATACGATGATTCTCGGTCCTGCTCACAGAATTCGAGGTCTGGTTACTAAAAGTTGATGAATCAGGCGTAATAATATTCTGTGCAAGGCTTTGCTGGTTTGTTACACCACGCAGGTTACTATAGAAATAACTTCCATAAGCATCTGTATTAGGTCCCCATGCATCGCGGTAATTAAGGCCACCACCAATAGTTGTCGTAATACCTCCACCACCGCCACCACCTGCACCGCCAACAGAGATCCTCATGCCACCTGCACCACCTCCACCACCACCGCGTGTGCCACCGCCACCCAGGATATCCTGCTGGCTGAAGTTTTGTTTATTAATATCATTAGCTTGTCCTAATAATGATATTTGCTGGTTACCATTGAAACGGTGAAGGTTAACGCTTTCATCATAAACCCCATCAGTTCCATCACCTAATACCGCTTTACCAAAATAACCTTTACGTTTATCTTTTTTAGTGGTGATGTTGAGTGTCTTTACACGGTTACCATCATCAAATCCGGTAAATTTCGCCTGGTCGCTCAGGTCATCAAACACCTGTATTTTATCTACTACATCCGGAGGTAAATTCTTAGTCGCCATTTTTGGATCGCTATCGCCGAAGAAGCGCTTGCCATCTACCAATACGCGCTGAACTGTTTCTCCCTGTGATTTGATGTTACCTGCTTTGTCAACATCCATGCCCGGCAATTTCTTTATCAGGTCTTCCACAACTGCGTTGGGCTTGGTCTTGAACTGGCTTGCATCAAATACAATGGTATCCTTTCTCATGGTAATAGGCGATTGGGTCACCGTAACATTACCAAGATCGTTTGCTTTAACTAATAGAAATACTGTACCCATGTCTGCTACGGGAACTGTACTTGAAACAGTGATACGTTTATACACGGGGTCATATCCGGCAAAGGACACATGCAGCAAAAATGAACCATAAGGAATATTCCTGATCTCAAAACTACCATCAGCTTTCGCCAATCCAAATACTATCACAGAGGAATCCTTTGTATCCACCACGGTAACAGAAGCATCTTTTAAAGACTGTTTTCCAAGGCTGTCGATCAATTTTCCCTTTACAGAACCTGTCGTTTGGGCAAAAGAGACTGCCGACAGGGTAACAAAAGCTAATAAAATGTAGATTTTCTTCATAAAACGATAATTATAATATTATGCAGCGCAAAGGTACTTTTTTAGGGTTAAAACAAATATTGTACCGATACGAGCGGCAAGCTAAATTGATAGTTGGGTTATAGTCCCGAAAAATCGGTGAGAGAGAGGGGGTAATAGGTGTTTGTGCTTGATTTGGGCTGATTCTTAGCTAAACAGGTATTCTACATCTTCCTTGGTCAGGCTCTTCACAAAGCTTTCATCATCGGCAATCAGGTCCCTCGCAAGGGCACGTTTGCGCTCCTGTAATTTCAGGATCTTGTCTTCTACCGTGTCTGTACAGATCATCCGGTAGGCAAATACATTTTTTGTCTGGCCAATACGGTGGGTCCGGTCAATTGCCTGTTGCTCCACTGCCGGGTTCCACCAGGGGTCTACAATATATACATAGTCGGCAGCTGTCAGGTTAAGCCCAACGCCACCCGCTTTTAATGAAATAAGAAATACCCTGCATTCTTCATCATTCTGAAAACGATTGATGGCTTTTTCCCTGTCTGCCGCGCTGGTGCTGCCATCAAAATATTCATAGTTGACCCCGAGTTCTTTCATTTTCTCTTTGATCAATGCCAGCATCCCAAGGAATTGAGAGAATATAAGCGCCTTATGATTGCTGATATTTTCAGTGATCTCTCTTCCCAGCTCTTCCAGTTTCACAGATACGTTCGGGAATTTTTCCGGCACATTCCCTGGCGTTGCTTTTTCTGACATAATAGAGGGGCTATCGCATATCTGCCGCAGTTTCATC
This sequence comes from uncultured Chitinophagaceae bacterium, assembly GCA_903884185.1. GTDB lineage: Bacteria > Bacteroidota > Bacteroidia > Chitinophagales > Chitinophagaceae > CAISDV01. The sequence continues at coordinate 96,407 of CAISDV010000090.1, forward strand.
AACCCCTGTAAAATGGTAAGTTGTGATTTTTGTATTCCCTGGTTTTCTACTACGCCAAGTATTTTGTCGCGGTAATCGTTTCGATAGGCATCATAGATCGATCGCTGTTCATCACCCATCTCACAGAAAAGTACCATCTCCTGTTTTTCGGGAAGGTCTTTCGCTACTTGTTCTTTTGTTCTTCTAAGAATGAAAGGATATAATAATTTACGCAGGTGGTCTTTTTGTTCTTTTTCGCCAAACTTATCAATCGGTATTGCAAATTCCTGTTTAAAGAATTCAACACTTCCCAGCATACCCGGGTTCAGGAAATTCATTTGTGCAAAAATGTCGAAAGTGTTATTCTGTAATGGCGTTCCGCTCAGGCATAAACGGTTTTTAGCGCGAAGCAGGCAAGCTGCTCTTGCTACTTTACTTCCCGGGTTTTTGATTGCCTGGCTTTCATCCAATACTACATAATCAAATGGCACTTCAACAAATTGTTTAATATCGCTTCTCAGTGTGCCGTAAGTGGTAATGATCACATCAATATGATCGCGTGATAAACTTTCTTTGATCCTGCCGCCACCATGGTGTGTATAATAAGTAAGTGTGGGAGTGAATTTTTTTATTTCGTTCTGCCAGTTAAACATCAGTGTGGTTGGGCACACCACCAATGCTTTTAATGAGCCTTGTTCTTTTTTAAGATGATGAAGAAAACTCAATGCCTGTATGGTTTTACCAAGCCCCATATCATCTGCCAGGATGCCGCCCCATTGTACTTCGCGCAGGTAATTCAGCCAATGAAAACCACTTTCCTGGTATGGCCTTAAAATATTTTGAAGATGTTTCGGAGCTTCTATTTGTTTGATGGAATGATTGCCTTTCAGCTTCTCATATTTTTCTTCCAGCTGGATAAATAATTCCTCTTCATTGCGTTCGTTGTATAATTCTTCGATCACGCTGAAATGATATTTGCTCAGCTTCATATAAGAGGCCTTGCCTTCACCCACCCTGAAAAGAAGGGAATATTTTTTTATCCATTCTTCCGGCAGGATACCCAGCGTGCCATCCTGCAACTGTACGTATTGCTGTTTATTTGCGAGCGCTTTCTTTACATCAGCAACTGTTATTTTTTGTTCACCAAAACTGATCTCCACTTTTGCATCAAACCAGTCGGTATGGCTGCTGATATAAATTTTAGTAGAAGGCTTGGCAGTGTTGAAACGAAAACTTTTCAATGCATCAAAACCAAACACCGGGATGTTCATCTCCTTTACTGCGTCAACAAATAAAAAGAACCAGTTGTTTTTCAGCGCATCAATTCCTTTCAGCGCCAGCGTATCATTTTCTGCGGGCCTGATAAAATGCGAATGCAATGCTTCTATCTTCTGAACAAATTCTTTTTCCAGTTCTAAATTCCGCTGTATCACAAGCAGTTTATCTGCGAGGGGTAAGATGATCTTTTCTTTGTCTGAACTTTTTACTTCATACCCTTTGTAAGTGAAGATGGGTTGAAATACCAGGTAATCGCCCTTTTCTTTTAGCAGGATCTTTGCTTCGGGCCTGATATCTTTTACTTCTTCTTTTTGCAGGTTGCCAAAATGAACATCATATTCTTTTGATAGCGGCAAAATAAATTGCTGCAATTGCGCTGCCCATGTTTCGGCATCGATCACCATCTTTCCGGCAGGCAAAAATTTTTCGATCAGCATCACATCTTCCGTGCGCTGCCAGGTATAGAATTGGTTATGGTATTGAAAGAACAGGGGCGCCTCACATTCATTTTCGGTAACATTCAGATCGGCCAAAGGCAGTTTCACCCTGCATTCTATCTCGTATTGCCCCTTCGTGTAATTCACTGTGAATACAGGTGAAATGGCCTGCGCAGATAATTCTGCACGCTGCAGGTTAGAGGTAGTAAATGTTTTTTTTGATGGAAGAAAAAAGGCAAAGTTGCTTTCTCCCAATTCAGCAAATAATTTTCTGAATTTAGGTTGGAGGTATTCATTGATGAGATGGCGCGTTTCTTCCGGCAATTCATCATTGTGTTGCTGGATGATGTTTTCCCAGATACCGCTGAAAGGTGAATTTCGGTTCAGGTACCTGTTCACTTCGGTAGGCAATAGTTTACGTACCTGTTGCAACAGCATCTTATCTTCTTCACTGAATGGTTCAATGTTGATGAATTTATTCAGGTCAAGTTTTTCTACTTTGCCGGTGTACTTCGAAAAATCTTCATCCGCTTCTCCCTGTACTGCTTCGATCTGAATATAAGGATACTGGAGTTGATGCGTTGTGATCACCACACCCAGTTTCAACGCCGATTTTTTTGATTCTTCTATCTCGGCAATATCAAAAGAGGTGGACAAAGGCATAGCAACTGTTTCGGGAACAGGCGGCCTCGCCCTTAATTCATTGGCGGGGTTTCCTGCGAAGGTTCTTTTGATACTTGGATCAAGCACTTTTAAAAAAGGCTTCCCATTCGTATAAGTGAATTCAAATTTTCCTTTCAGGTCATCGGTTAAAGAATAACCATATAAGCCAAGCAGTTTGTCTTTTTCCTTATCCCAGTTACGGATGCTGTCAAAATAATTGGAGCCATGTTTATTCAACAAGTGCAGTAATAGAATCAACTTATGAAGGCAAAGTGGATGTTCGGTATCGCTGTTGCAGTTACAACTGGTATCAAAATTCCTTTCTTCATTCTTTTGAATGAGGAGTTGAAAGGTCTCGCCGGCTACTTCTATGATCGCTCTTACTCTTTCATCCTTTGCTTCAATGATATTCACTTTATTGCTGCGCAGGTATTCTTCCGCAAGAGCATAATTGTCCTGTGAGGAAAGCATCCGGATCATTTTCAACTCAAGCAATTTCATTTTTACAACCGTATGTTTCTGGTCGTACACCATTTGCTTATTGCCCAGAAGATTTTTATCCAGCATTTCCTGCAATTGGAAAAGTGCACCCGCCTTGTGCCTGCATACTTCGCTCAGGTTATAAGGGCAGGTGCAGCGAAGTGATAAGGTATTGGGATCTTTAAAACCGGTGATGTGTACTTTATAGTAAGTGGAGTAAGTATCGTCTTTCACGCGGAAATTCACGGAATTCATCAGGTCGTCATATTCCATCAATTCAACATTGCCCAGGGCATGAATTTTTTTGCCCCTGCGGATCACTTCTTCCGAGCCATTATTATAGATATGTTTTACCAGGTAGGGTAAGGCCATCGCTCAACTAATAGTTTTGTTTGGTATAGCCAGGCCATACCAAAAAGGGCAATTTGCAAAAGTAAAGGAATGTGTTGGACAGAATAAAGAATATATCGGGAAAAGAGGATGAAATGTTTGTTAAGAAAAGGGGGTTTCACGAAAATAGTTTCACGCCCGTCCGAATGGCATGTCCGGGCGGGCAAAGACGCAAAGGGAAGAAAGATGCAAAGAAAGGTTTTGTAAGCTTTTACTCCCCTGGCAGCTTAGTAGCTGATAAAAAACTGATAGAGGAATCAATATTGAAGGAATTTACAGGGGTTCAAACCATCTTAATAGCTGCAGAAGAAAAGAAAATATTGCAAAAAGCCCTTTGCGCCTTTGCTCCTTGGCCTCTTTGCGTGAAACCTACCCCCTCACCAAATCCCCATTTTTATAGACCGGCAACACATCCGCCACATCTTCCGTAACGCAATATTCCAGATCGCTCTCCAGGCCATAAGAAGCGAGGCGGTGCCAATGTGTGGTGGTGCGGATAAATTTTTTCATGTCTTCTTTATGTAGCTGGTACATCTGTTCGGCCATTAAGGAAGAATCGCAGTGTATCGTAAAATGTTCTTTGATGCGATCGATCACGGCACCTGCAAACAAAGTGTCTTCCAGGTTAAAGCGGTCCTTCCAGGCAGAGCATCCGAGGATCACATTTTTATTTCCCGTGACCAGGTGTTTGCATACGGCAGACAAATTCGGAAACGATCCCGTGATCACTTCTGCAGCACCGTTATTCAATGCCATGTGCAATAAACGTGTGCCATTGGTGGTGGTAAGCACAAGTGTCTTTCCTCCTACCAGGCTTCTTGGGTATTCAGCGGGTGAATTACCATGGGCAAGGCCTTCGATCACTTTACCATCACGTTCACCAGCGGTAATGCCATGTACTTTATTGCCGATCTCGATGCATTTTTCTACCGTGTCAACCGGGATCACTCTGGCAGCGCCATTATATAAAGCAGTAGCGATGGTGGAAGTGGCGCGGAATACATCGATCACCACCACAATGCTGTTGCTGATATCATAAATGTCCAGTAAGCGCGGTGAAAGAAGTGTATGCAGGACAGGTTTGCTCATTGCCGCAAATATAATACAGAAATACAGCAGAACCTGTCATGCATACGCGGCATCCTCAGGCCACAGGTTTTTTTGTCAGTATCAGCAACTCATTTACCTGTACATCGGTGGTGTAGCGCTTATTACCTTCTTTGTCGGTATAGCTGCGGCTTACGAGTTTTCCATCGATCAATACTTCTTTTCCCTTGGTGAGGTATTTGCCTGCAATCTCGGCGGTCTTTCCCCAGGCAACCACGCTGTGCCATTGTGTTTCGGTTACCTTCTCGCCCTTTGCATTCAGGTAAGTTTCGTCTGTTGCCACGTTCATGCGGGTTAGCTTTTTTCCGCTTTCAGTTGTCTTTACAACGGGATCCTGTCCCAGGTTGCCGATCAATTGCACTTTGTTCTTCATGTTGTACATAATGTTTGTTTTATGATGAAGCGGTAAAGTTGGAAGGGAAGAAAAGCGATAGCCGTTTTTTAATTACTTGTATTTGGATGTAAGCGTTTGTAAGCGGGTTTTAGTTACCGGTTGCTGGTTACCAGTTGCCAGTTAAAAAAACCTGTCGATTCTGCAACGATTTTTGCCGCAACGCGTTTAATAACAAATTAAACTGCGATCAGAATAATTATATGCGCAACGTGAATAATATCCTGCGAAGGAACAGGCGCATACTGAAAAAATTATTTCCGCCTTCAGGAGAAACGGTGAGGATAACGAAACAAAAACTTGATTCAAAGGGATTCCTGCCGGAGTATTTTACGCATACCACAACCAATAAAAATGGCAGGATGTATTATTGTTGTTATGATTATGCATACCAGCAATTGAAGAGCGGGGGCTGCGTGATTGTAAAATTTCACGCAAAGGAATTTCACGCAAAGACGCAAAGTTAAAAAAGGCGCAAAGTTATTTCAAGATATCTTGTGTCTTTGCACCTTTACCTATTATGCAAGCCCAAGATATATCCAACTAAACTTCATGCCTTTGCGCCTTTGCGTGAAACCTATACAAAGGGCGCTTTCACCACTTTGGCTTTCACTAGTGTATTACGTATATCAATAAATATCTCACTATCCGGCGAAGCATGCTCCGTAGCCACGTAACCCAGCCCCACAGCCTTTCCCAGCGATGGTGCCTGTGTGCCACTGGTTACTTTTCCTATTGTACTTCCTACTGCATCTTTGATCAAATAATCATGACGTGGAATACCGCGGTCGATCATTTCAAAACCCACCAGTTTTCTTTTTACGCCTTCTGCTTTTTGTTTTTCCAAAATATCTTTTGCAGTAAAATCTTTTGTAAATTTTGTGATCCAGCCAAGCCCGCCCTCGAGGGGAGTGGTGGTATCATCAATATCATTTCCATATAAACAATAACCCATTTCCAAACGGAGTGTATCCCTTGCCCCCAACCCGAGAGGTTTTATACCCGACGCTGCACCTGCGGCAAAAATGGCATCCCATATTTTATCGGCAGCGCCATCTTTGTCTTCAAAATAAATTTCTACCCCGCCTGCACCGGTGTAACCCGTAGCACTCACGATCACATTATCTACACCCGCAAACTTTCCTTTTGTAAAAGTGTAATATTTCAGGTTCATGATATCAGTATCCACCAATGGCTGCAGGATCTTTGTTGCATTGGGCCCTTGTATGGCAAGCAAACAGGTCTTATCGCTGATGTTATGCATCTCTGCATTTTTTGTATTGAATTTTGAGATCCAATCCCAGTCCTTCTGAATATTCCCCGCATTCACTACCAGCATGTACACTTTATTTTCTTCAATACAGTAAACGATCAGGTCATCCACAATACCACCCTGTTCATTAGGAAGGCAACTGTACTGCGCTTTTCCGGGAGTTAATTTTGAAGCGTCGTTGCTGGTAACACGCTGTATCAGGTCCAATGCATTTTCTCCCTTCAAAATAAATTCACCCATATGACTTACATCAAATACGCCTGCATTGTTACGCACTGCTGCATGCTCGTCGTTGATGCCTGTATAACTGATGGGCATATTATGTCCTGCAAACTCAGCCATCTTGGCGCCCAGGGCAATATGTTTTTGTGTAAAAGGAGTGTTCTTCATATATGGTCTTATTAAGCCGGGCAAAAATAGGCATTGCAGCACCCACATAAAAATAAAAGCGGCAACTTTCGTTAGCGCTGTTCTTGTAGATAAGGGATGCGAGATAAGGGATTCGAGATAAAAAACCCCGAGAGTTTTTAAAGCTCTTATTTTTTTAAGGGTATTACCTATCTCGCATCTTGTATCCCCCCATCCCCCATCCCGTATCCCGAAAGGTACAAGTGCTAATTTCTCTTCAGGTATTTAGGCAGATAAGTGGCAATGCCAATTGTCCAGGTGCTCCATCCCAGGTAGAAGAACCGTTGTATCAAGCCTTCATATTCATAGCCAAATGGCTTTATGAATCTGAGTAAGATCAGCATCATGATAAAGAAGCCCAATAGGGATAGTTTCTTTAATCCTGGCAACGCTTTATTATTCGGCCATAACAGGTAACTTAATAAGCTTGCAAGAATAATAAGGAATGGTAACGGACCCAGCAAACCATGAAACTCATTACCTAAAGTAAAGATGCCTGCCCAGGCCATTGTTATTGGCATCACAAAAGATAAGATTGCAGGGATCACTGACAGGCCTTTCATTTTTGATGCCCTGTAGAAACCAACAGAAAAGAATATGCTCAAGAGTGAAATCAATAGTAAAGCTGATGAAGTAAACATTTCAGAGGCAGTTCCGATGCCGCCTAATTCACTGATGACATTTTTTAAATGATCGTAATGGCCGTGAATAAAACCACTGATAAAAGTCATCAGCCAAAAAGCGATCGTTACAACATACCCAAGCTGAAGAAACTTTATTGTATCAATTTTATTTCTGTTAAAATACAAGGCTAGTAAAATGAACCCAAACGCAAACAAAATGGGTATCAGTATTTTTTTATTGAAAAAGACAGGATCCGCAAGTGTAGCTATTTGCGTATAGCAGGGAGTTTTCCCATCAAGCAAAATGATAAAATCATATTTTTTCCCCGGCGCTACATTAAATGAAATAGAGTCAATATCTGTTATAAAACTTACTTTCTTTGAGTCATAATGCCATTTGCTTCCGATAGAGAAAACATCGGGCTTTTTTGCCGGGTCTAAGGTCCAGCCACCTTTCGCAAAGAATTCATCTCCCACCCTGATATCGGCTTTTGATGAATTTGCTTTAATAACGGGAATGTCCTGAGCCGTAATGGCTTGTAAGAAAAAAATGCAGGCAATGAGTAAGAGCAGTCTTTTCATATGATAAGCTGGTTATTTTTTTCGGCTATCAAACGCACGCATCTTATCAAAAAGGAAGTGTCCCACACTGTGAACAGCACAGGACACTTTTATTCCCAACTTCAACCGAGTTTATATAGAAAATTTCATCATTAAAAAATTAGGTGGCATATCACCGGTTGCTGCTTTTGCCGATGGTTTGCTTTTTTTAGGCTGAACCTTTGGCAGGGTATCTGGTTTGTAGTGATAGCGTGTGCTGTCTGCGGTCTGCAAGGCCTTGTTGATATCCTGCGCTTCCTTTAACTTCCTATCTCTTTCTTTTATCATCTCGTCCTTGCTTCTGTTAAAGTTCTCGATAGAAGAGTTGTCACCATTCTCATCGTCGTTGTTTTCTACTTCACCTTTCTTTTTATCTGCGCGCTGCAGTTTATTATCGGCTGTCTGAATGTATTCAATACCAGGAGCCCAACTTTCTTCACCCCTGTCCATTTGATCTCTCCATTCCCATTCATTATCCCAATTTAACAGGCGTACATGCCTGTTCCAGCCCACACTGTTGTCTATCTTGATGCGTTTGCCCACCGGAACAGCTATGTAGAACTCAATATGCTGGTTGCGGAATTTTTCATTTACAGTTAGCGGGATGCCTTTGTCGAGTATCAGCGAACTGTCTTTCTGTATTACGTTATACCGTATTTTAGAAACGATCTCATCAGCCTCTGCCTTTGTGCTGCCATTGGCAAAGCTGATCATGGTTACCTGGAAGCTGTCATTCGTTGATTTTACCACATGCACTGCAATGTTCTGTACAAATGCGGTATCATCATCCAGCGAAGCAAAAGGTTGAAAATCAAACCACCTGCTGCCATAATATTTATTGTAAGGAGGGATGGTCACTTCCAGTTTATTCAACTTTGCATTGTTGATCGGGATCATTTTCTCCTGCGGATGATTGCTGTAGCGAAAATCATTTCTTAAAGAAGAGATCAAACCAATAAAACATACCAGTCCCAGTAACCATAGTGCCAGGAATGTAGAACGGATGATGCGGCTATTGGCTTTTGCACGTGCAATACGGCGTATGATAAAAGTAACGATGCCGATAACAGGTACCCAGATAAAGAGCATCAGTGTTCCCCAGGCAAAAATATTCTGCCAGCCACTGTTGATCACGAATTCTTTAAGAGGTAACATGCCTGTGAATACCACACCCAGTGCAAACAATCCACACACCACTGAAAAGAGTACACAACCAATGACAAAATAAGAGAAGATGCGTACAAACATGATGATCACATCACCAAAACCGCGGCTGGTCCTTCTTGCTACGCTCGCTGCTTCATTGCCAAACTGTTTTCCTTTTTCACCAACTGTCTCCCCGAATTCTTTACCAAACTGTTGTGCTTTTTCTTTTACATCGTTGCCAAATTGCTGTGCCCTGTCTTTAAAACCTTCCATATCATTCTGGATAGTGCTTTTGATATTGTGCAGGTCAACTTTCTCGCCTTTCATTTCTAATTTATCTGCAGAACTTCTTGCTTCAGGCAATACGATCCAGAGAATGATATAAACAAATGTTACACCGGGACTAAATGATACACTAAGAAAATGCGGGAAATCCCAAACAGCCCAATGCCCAAAACGGAATGCGAAAGAAAAGAACGGGATCAGGAATAATAACCTTGGTATCCACACATTCACACCAAAATATTGTGATAAGCCACTGCATACACCCGAAATAATTTTATCATCGGGATCGCGGAATAAACGTTTACGCTGTGATCCTATCACTTTAGTAGCAGTACTTGGAACTGCTACCCACAATATGAGGTAAGGAATGAAGAGTGGCCCGCAGAAGATCACAAATAATATTCGCACAATAACCGGGTCGGTGCCAAAATAGTTGGCAATACCACTGCATACGCCACCGAGGAATTTATGATTCTCATCACGGTATAAACGGCGGTTTCCTGTTTGCGTATTTGTGTACGACTGCTGGGATGAAGACTGGCTGCTGCTTTCCTGTTCCTTCGCTCCGCTGCCTAATTGTGATTTTACTTTTGTTTCATCATCTTCAAAATCCTGCGGGCGTCCCATGCTGTCAATGATGCGCGTTACATCATCATCAGTGATACAGGTAGTCCCTTTTTTCAGGGTCTCGCCAAAAAGTTCGGCGATGCGGCCTTCAATATCATTAATGATCTCGTCGCGTCCTTCTTCATCAGCAAAAAAAGTGCGCAAACTTTCTACGTATACTTTAAGTATATCGTAGGCGCCTTCCTCGATGGGGATCACCCTGCCCTGGAAGTTTATATTGATTACTTTTTTCATTAGTAGTTCGGTTTTATGGGTTAAAGTTGGGTTGGGTTCTCTTCGGAAATAGAATGTTGCTGCGGCTCCGTAAGCGCATGAACTGCATCTGCCAGTTCTTTCCAGGTGTATTCAAGTTCTTTGTAGAACTCAAGCCCTTTGTCGGTCATGACAAAATATTTCCTGGGAGGGCCGCCACTGCTTTCTACCCAACGGTAAGTAAGTAGTTGTGCATTCTTTAAGCGGGTAAGCAAAGGATACAAAGTTCCTTCCAGTATATACAAGTTGGCAGCTTTCATCTTCTCAACAATATCACTGGGATAAACTTCTCCCTGGCGAATAATGGATAAGATGCAAAACTCCAATACTCCTTTGCGCATCTGGCTCTGTGTATTTTGAATGTCCATGTTCCGGAGTTTTTATTTTCTGCCACCTTGTTTTTGCGTGGTAGCAGAAAGTGAGTGAATATTTTTTTTTGTCTTAGCTGTTGGGTTTATACAAAATATCTTCTTTGTACTCTTACCCTTCTCATGCGCTGTATGTTCCAGAGATCAGCAGCACTCAAAATGTTTTTAGTTGTACCGGTAGCTAAGGTTTCTTTTACTTCCTGTGTCAGGTCCTGCATCTGTCCCTTGTCGAGGGGAGTGAAGAGGTTTGTGTTTTTCGTTTTCATAAAATTTATTTTAAAAGGTTTAAAGTTGCTTTTTTCATTTTGTCAGGTGCTTCTCTCACATTGACAACACAAAGATATAATTAATTTGGTACTATGCAACACATAGTACAATGTTTATTTTAGTAATAGGCACAAGATTGTATTATTTTTTATTATAAATTATTAATAATCAACTGTTTATGTTAATCCTATTTATTTTAAGAAAAATTGGCGATTGTGATGAGCGGTATTTTTGGGGGATAAAAATGAGGTGAAGGAGGGTTGGAAAGTTGAAATGATGGAGTTTTAGGGTGAGAGAAGTGAAAAAATTACTATTAATGGTACACATATATATAAGTATAGTGGTAAGATGCCTAGGCATCTTACATTTCGACAGAGTCGCAGGACCAGAGCATCCCCGACAGAGTCGGGGACGATAGTGCCGAATATTTTGGTTTGAGCCATTGTTCTATAAAAAAGTCTAATTTTAAGAATCCCAAAAGAATCTGTATTAAATCTTTGCATGTATGCGCGGCGTAAACAGGGTAATGCTTATTGGTAACCTCGGTAAAGATCCGGATGTACAACACCTGGAAGGCAATATCGGCGTAGCTAAATTCCCTCTTGCTACTACTGAAACATATAAAGATCGCAGTGGAAAATTAGTATCGCAAACAGAATGGCATACCGTAGTTCTCTGGCGCGGGCTTGCAGAACTGGCACAAAAATATTTGCACAAAGGAAGTTTAATATATATAGAAGGACGTTTGCGTACACGCAGTTGGGAAGACAAAGAAGGCAATAAAAAATTTGCGACAGAAGTAGTGGGCGATAACCTGATCATGCTTGATAAACGCACCGATGCACATGGGCCTGTTCCGGGTGCAACGCACGATCCGATAGAAGGATACACAGGTGATGATTCACCTCCTCCTTTGGGCGATCCCGGTGAAACACTTCCGTTTTAATTTTAGTTGAATAGATCTGATGAAAGAAAATATTTTATAATGATTTAAGGCCGATATATTGATCGGCCTTTGTGATAAATAAAATTGTTCATTAAAATACACGTTTTGGCAGGCCAGTTTTTATTTGCAGCGATCAACACCCAGGGTACTACCATCCTGATCGTTTTATTATTGTGCTTATTATTATTCTCTTTTGTTGTGAGTGGAGCTGAAGTGGCTTTCTTCTCTCTTACTTATAAAGACATGAATGTGCTGAAAACAAAACAGCAGCCTTCATTCAAACGCATTGTGGACCTGCTGGAACATCCCAAGATATTGCTGGGTTCATTATTGATTGCAAACAGTTTTGTCAACATTGCCATCATCATCATCTCCAACTTACTTATTAACGACCTGTTTACTTTTGGTAAAACGCTTGCCTGGGTAGAATTCCTGATCAAAGTAGTAGCAGTTACTTCTTTACTGGTTCTTTTTGGTGAAGTGATGCCAAAAGTAATGGCCACTCAAAATAATATCCGCTTTGCAAAAGAAGTAGGGCCGTTAGTAGAACTTACGAATTACCTCTGTAAAAGAATGAGCGGCTGGCTGGTGAAGTATTCCGATTTCATAGAAAGAAAATTGGCGAACAAAACCAACGGTGCCATCACCAATGAAGAATTGTACCATGCAATAGATATTACAGATACCGGTACCAATGAAAGCGAGAAAAATATTTTAAAAGGAATATTAAAATTCGGGAACATCACTGTAAAACAGATCATGAAAACAAGAGTAGATGTTCATGGCATCGATCACGACATCCCTTTTGAAGAATTGATAAAGTATGCCGGGGAGCTGCATTACAGCCGCATCCCCGTTTACAAGCAAGACCTTGATGAGATGGTGGGAATGATACACACCAAAGACCTGATCCCATATCTTGACAGAACAGATGGGTTCGACTGGCATATACTCATGCGCCCTCCTTATTTTGTGCACGAACAAAAATTAATAGAAGACCTGCTTCGCGATTTTCAAAGCAAGCGCATACATTTTGCCATTGTTGTGGATGAGTTTGGCGGAACAAGCGGTATTGTAACACTGGAAGATATTCTTGAAGAAGTGATAGGTGAGATCAAAGATGAATTTGATGAGGAAGAAAGCAACTATAAAAAAATTGACGACAACAATTACATATTTGAAGGCAGTATCATGATCAATGATGTTTGCAAGATCATGAAACTTCCTGCTGATATATTTGATACCGTAAAAGGAGAAAGCGATTCACTTGCCGGACTGGTACTGGAACTGGCAGGTGAGATACCTCATATAAGCCAGGTAGTGAATTCCGGCGACTTTGAATTTATTGTTCTTGAAGTAAACCGCAACCGCATCAATAAAATTAAGGTTTCTATAAAACCGCAGTCAACCGAGTAAGATTAGCTTTGCCATGATGAAATTGATAAAAAAAATTAGAGTAGTGTTCCAATCCCGTATCCCGCATCACGTATCCCGTATCCCGCATCCCGCATCCCGTATCCCGCATCCCGCATCCCGCATCCCGTATCCCGTATCCCGTCCCCCACATCGTACATCCCACATCGTACATCTAACATTGATCAGCTTCTTCATCTTATCCTGCAACAGTCCATTCACCCCGAAACCTAAAGGATACTTCAAGATTGATTTTCCTAAAAAAGAATACAAAACTTTTGACCTCCCCGGATATCCATACACTTTTGAGTATCCCGTTTACGCCAATGTGGTGAAGGACAGTACTTTTTTTGGAGATGCAACTGAGAATCCGTGGTGGATCAATATTAATTTCCCGCAGTTTCATGGAAGGATCTATGTGAGTTATAAAGAGATCGGCACTAATTTATTTTCGAAACTGGTGAATGATGCATTTACGCTTACAAATAAACATAGCACCAAGGCCTATTCAATAGATGATTCAGCGGTCAACACTGCCAATCATGTTCATGGATTTCTTTTTAAGGTAGGAGGTGATGTGGCAACAGCCAACCAGTTTTTCCTGACAGATTCTACAAAGAATTTTTTACGCGGAGCATTGTATTTTGATGCTACGCCAAATGAAGATTCGCTGGGTATTGTAAACCGTTTTTTACTGGAAGACATGAAACACCTGGTGAATACCTTTCAATGGAAGCAAACTAAATAGATGATAGCAGGGAGCTTATAATTAACAGTTATATTCGCGCAAATAAAATCTACTGATAATAACATGATCGTAATAGATAATAAACTGGTGAGTGATGAAATGGCAACAGAGCAATTTGTCTGCGACCTGAGCAGGTGCAAAGGCGCGTGTTGTGAAGACGGTGATGCTGGTGCCCCGCTTGAAAAAGAGGAACTCGACCATTTGGTGGAGTATTATGACGTGATTGAAGAGTACATGAGTGAAGAGGGGAAAAAAGAGGTTGGCCGACAAGGGAAATACCTATATGATGTGGAGTTTGGCTGGGTAACCCCAACCATCGACGGAGGTATTTGTGCCTATGGCTACAGGGATAAATATGGTGTGATCATGTGCAGTATTGAACAGGCATACAATGCAGGACGGATAGGTTGGAAAAAACCAATAAGTTGCCATCTCTTTCCGGCAAAGACATCTGTAAGCAGGCAGGACCCTGATATTGAGTTTGTGAATTACGAACCGCGGCAGGATCTCTGCAAAGCTGCATGCAGCCTGGGGAAGAAACTAAAAATGCCGGTCTATGTTTTTTTGAAAGAAGCACTGGTAAGAAAATACGGCGAAGAATTTTATGAAACTTTAGCGGCCACTGCCGAACGCATGAACGGCCACAAAAAATAATATGTATGAGCGATAATGCTGCCTCATTTATTGCAAAGACCACCATCAAGGCCGGCGATATGGAACATCGCAGGAAGATCAATTTTAATATTGGCAAATACAATGCTGTGGTGCCACAGGGCAAACAACAGTTTAGCAATATGATGCTCTCGCGCGAAAGGGCAAAGAATACCAAGTGGCGCGCGATGGAAAACCTGGATGCCTGTCTTGAACAATTTGAAAAAATCGCTACCTCCCGCGGTGTAAAAGTGATCTGGGCCGAGAATGCAGCACAGGCTTTAGAAGAAGTGGGCAGGATATGTAAAGAAAAAAATTGTAAAACGCTGGTGAAGAGTAAAAGCATGGTCACGGAAGAAATTCACCTGAATCATTATCTCGAAGAAAATGGAATAGAAAGCGTAGAAACTGACCTGGGTGAATATATTCAGCAGTTAGATGGTGAAGCGCCTTATCATATTGTTACACCGGCGATGCATAAAAGCAAA
>CAISDV010000091.1 GCA_903884185.1 uncultured Chitinophagaceae bacterium
ACTGAATATACATATGCGAACAACCTGTATCATAAAATTTTGATGATTCAACAACCCTAAAAGATTAAACGGAGTTACTTCTTTTATATCAAAGTTTTATTGAGTACAGAATTAAAAATTTGTTACAATTGCCCCATCTTTTATAATTTTAATCAAAATACCCTCATGACCCTCATTGCCATTATCTTTCCCTGGCTTTCATTTTTTCTTCGTGGCAGGATATTGACTGCTGTGCTTTGTTTAATACTACAACTCACTATAATAGGATGGATACCCGCAGCTATATGGGCTGTCTTATCCTTACAAAATGCCAGGGCAGACCGGCGCACTAACAGGATCGTAAGGGAAATGCGGAGGCAAAACAGGTAGGCATATTTTATCTTTTCTTTCCCACTCTTACATATCAATTACAACTCCCTTTTTTGTTAAGAAATAGAAAAAAATCAATAGCTCTATCTTCTGGAGCAGGATTTTAAATTACTGATTACCAATCAATTAAATTTCAAGGATTGCCTGAAATAAAATTTTGGCACAGAACTTGAAATCTTTTTTCTGTACCAAATTATTTCATATAAAACCTATCATTATGAAAAAGTTAATCACCACATCGATCGCCGCAGCTTTTATCCTTTTCTTAAATATTGCGAGCGCACAACTTGGCCTTGGTGTAAAGAGTACTACATCTGCAGCCACAAAAGCAACAGTAAAGACTTCTGCTGCAACTGATGCTGCCGCCAAAGTTGGCCAAACAACAAAAGCCACAGTTAAGGATGCAGCTAAAACAACCAGCAACGCAGGTTCAGTGAATGCATCTGTAAAAAGCAGCGACAATGTATCTGCCAACAAAAATGGTGTTGGAGCAAGTAGTAAGACAAGTGTTTCTTCAGATGCTAAGGTGAACAGTTCTGCAACTACCAAAGAAGCAAAGCAAGCAGCAAAAGCAAGCGCAAAGGCAGCTAAAGCAGAAGCCAAAAAGATAAAAGCTTCCGCAAAAGCAAATGCCCAGGTAAGTGCCCGTCCGAATGGCGTAGCCGGGCAGGCCAATGGCAAAGTAGCAGCCGGGAATAATTAAGGGGAGAGGGAAATCCCCTCTCTTCCTTCATTCCATCACCCTAAACCAAATGTTATGCAATTCTCAAAAATAAATCCCGCTATTTGCATACTCCTGTTTTTACCACTGGTATCAATTTGCCAACAGGATACAACACGCAAAGATGAATTGAATGCCTCAGTTAATTACCAGACGGCGCTGCATTATTTTGGCAGAACAGACAGTCTTAAAAGCAGCGGAGAGTTTGCAAGTATTGGCTTCAAACTTAGATCTGGTTTATATGCCCAGGGCAATTTCATCTTCGTTCAAAATACTGCTACTACTACCAACTATGCAGGCACAACGATAGAAGCAGGGTATCATTTTCCGCAAACAAAACATTTTAGCGGTAACGTATTTTATACCGCGATCCTTTATAATAATAAAAGCGACCTGGTACAATCAGCACTCAAATCACAAACAGGTATAAACCTCGCTTATACCAACCCGATAATTACTCTTTCGGGTGGTATGGATTTGAAATTCAGTGATAAAACAGATATGGGGGCAACTTTTGAGCTGGATCATATTTTTATTTACAAACCCGGAGACGGTAAACTGGCATTTGCCTTTGATCCTTCAGCATATGTTTATGCAGGCACACAAAATTTCAGTACCACTTATATTCAAAAGCAAAATCTATTGGGGATACCCATCAGCCAGCAACAGGTTACAACCAACGCAACTACTTTCAGTATATTGGCATATGAGTTTTCGGCACCGCTTGTGTTTGTTGCAGGGAAATTCAACGTGTCTGTTACTCCGTCTTATGTAGTGCCGCAGAATCTAATCTCAGTGGCAGGCCATCCGGAACTATCAGAACACGGCCAACCCATGTTTTATGCAGTTCTAAGTATGGGACTAAAGTTATAAGGCCGCCAATTATTTTCCAACAGTATCTTTATTCACGACCGCTACTTTAATATAATACATCTTCGAAATAGCATCCGGTGTAAATAAAGCATCCTGCCCGTCTTTCAACGCAACACTATTCCATTGATCCGTTGGAATGATCTTTATGTCCGTTTGTGTATTCTTTAGCTTCAAAGGCATATTGAACCCTTTTACACAACTATCATAACGATAGAACACTGTTTTTTTATCATCACTAAAATAATACTGCAGCTTAGGTATCTGTATCGTGCGCAGGTATTGGTCAAACACTTTGCTGTAATCAAACCCAGTCTGCTTGGAAACATAAGCTTCTACCTGCGAAGAATTGACTGTTTGGTGATAGAATGTTTTATTCAATCCTCTCAAAATTTCCCTGAACAATACATCATTATCTAACCCATGCCTGATGGAGTGCAGCATATTACCTGATTTGGGATACATATCGCCACTCCCCTGTGCATTCACCCCATAAACAGGAATGATATTGGTTGTGTTACGGATGCCGCGGCGGATACCATAATTATATTGATCGCCGGCATCTTTACCATAAATATGATCCACAAAAAGTGTTTCACTGTAATTGGTAAACCCTTCATGCACCCACATATCTGCGAGATCGTTGGTAGTGATATTATTTCCAAACCACTCGTGCCCGCTTTCATGCACAATAATAAAATCCCATTTCATTCCAATCCCAGTGCCTGACCCATCACGCCCGCCATAACCAAACTTATATTTATTGCCATAAGCCACAGCACTCTGGTGCTCCATTCCGGAGTGTGGCGCATCAATCAATTTATATCCATCTTCATAAAACGGGTAAGGCCCAAACCAATATTCAAAACTCTGCAGCATCTGGTGTACCTGCAAAGGCATATACTCTTTTGCGCGGGCTAAATTATAATCCAACACCCAATAGTTCACATCAAGCGGGCCCTTTTCGCCCTGGTATTTTTCACTAAAATTCACATACTTGCCGATATAAGGTATGATGCAATAATCACTGATAGGATTTACCACCGCCCATTTATAAGTGGCTGTTCCATCACCATTGTTCTTTTTAAATTCCATTCTTCCATTGGCAATAGCGACCAATGTATCAGGAACGATCATAGTCAGAGATGCGCCATTATCTGGTTCATCGCTCTGGTGGTCCTTACACGGATACCACACCGAAGCGCCCATTCCCTGGCAAGTAACGGTCATCCATGGCCTGCCCAATGAATCTTTTGTGTAAGTAAAGCCACCTTCCCATGGCGGGCGGGTACCTTCATGTACTTTACCATGATAGAATATATCTACATTATTATCTGCTCCTTTTTTCTGTTGCGGAACCTGTACATGCCAGGCAGCACCCTCGCGGGTGTATTGCAGGTGCGCTTTATGATTGAAGAGGATACTATCAATTACCAATGGCTCCATCAAGTCAATCTGCATCATTGTGCCCTTATTATCGTTCAATACTTTGTAGGTTATTTTGTTTTCACCAACAATGGTTTTAGCGAGATAATCCGGTTTCACGGTAATATCATAACGGAGAACATCCCACCACGCACGTTCAGGGCCAATGCTGCCACGTAAGGTGTCTGCATGTGTATATACTTTTGCTGGCGCCTGTGCGGAGGCATTCGCATATAAACATATCATTACAACAATAGCAGCGAAATTTTTGAGTAGTGGTTTCATACACTTTTATTTGGGTGATATTTTACGAATATACAAATCGGTTGCAGTATTCATAGCACGAAAAATGTCTGTACCATGATTTACTTGATTTAATGATTCACCGATTAGCCTCCTGTATTGTTATGCGCTTCTATATTTTTTAAAGAACCAGACTTTTAATAAATCGGCGGTAATGATATATGCGGCAACGATCGCTAACATCAATCCCATATTCGTTGCACTTAAAGGAACCAGCCCCAATGAACCTGCAAAAGGCATATAAGGCAAGCTGATTGTAAGCATCAATCCTAATACACTTAACAGGAACAGGTATTTACCCGGCTGACTTTTGAAAAAATTCTTGTGCGTACGAATAATGAAAAGAATGAAAAGTTCTGTAAGGATAGATTCTACAAACCAGCCTGTCTGAAATGCAGACTCTTTTACTTTCAGCACATATAATAAAACAAGGAAAGTGATCAGGTCAAACAATGAGCTGTGGATACCAAAGATGACCATATAATTACGAATGAATTTAAAATCCCATTTCCCTGGCCTGTCCAATTGTTCTTCATCTACATTATCAGATGCAACGGTGAGGTATGGAAAATCCGTAATAAAGTTTGTGAGCAATATTTGTTTAGGAAGCATGGGTAGGAAAGGCAGCAGCAGCGAGGCTCCCGCCACACTGAACATATTTCCGAAAGTAGAGCCGGTATTGATAAAAATATACTTCAGCGTATTAGCGAAAGTCTTTCTTCCTTCCCTGATCCCATCCACCAAAACTGCAAGGTCTTTTTCCATCAGAACAAAATCGGCAGCTTCGCGGGCTACATCTACTGCATTCTCAACTGATATACCCACATCCGCGGCATTGATTGCAGGAACATCATTGATTCCATCACCCATATATGCCACGGTAAACGAAGCACGCAAGGCCTGGATGATGCGTTCCTTCTGCTGCGGTTCTACTTCTGCAAAAATGTGTACTGTTTTCGCCTTCACTTCCAAAGCCTCCTTCTGCATATTTAATAATTCCTGTCCTGTAACAATAACAGGATCAGTAATACCCATACTCAAGCCGATAGATCTCGCTACATTTTTATTATCTCCTGTAATGATCTTAAAATCGACCGAAAGTTTTTTCAATTGTGCTATCGTATCAATAATACCCGGCTTAATAGGATCAACCAATAAAACAAACCCAGCGAAGATCATTCCTGTTTCATCTTCTTTTGTGATAGTAGGGTTAGTGATCGCCTTATAACTAATACCGATCGACCTCAGTCCATTTTCCCCAAATTGCTGAAATTGTTTATTGATACCATCCCGGTGCTGTTCAAGAGGTTCTATTGTTCCATCGCCCAATCTCACACTGGCGCATATACCCAGTATCTGATCGCAAGCGCCTTTGCTTATCAATAATTTCTCGGTGCCTGTATCTACTGCAATACTTAATCGTTTGCGGATAAAGTCGTAAGGGATCTCTCCTGTTTTTTTAGGAGCGGCTGCATCTACGGTCAGTTTTTTTAAAGCATCGTCTATCGGGTTGGCATAACCCGTTTCATAAGTGGCATTCCAAAATGCCATTTTTTTTGCAAAATCATTTTCTTTTCCGGTGATGTCAACCACACCCGAAACATTGATCGCACCTTCCGTAATGGTTCCTGTTTTATCCGTACACAATAAATTTACTTCCCCCAAATTCTGGATGGAAGGAAGTTTTTTTACGATCACTTTTTTCTCCAGCATTCTTTTAGCGCCTGCACTCATGGCGATCGTGGTGATGGCAGGAAGCAATTCAGGGGCCATTCCCACCGCAAGCGCTAATGCAAACAATGCTGAATCGATCACACTTTTATGGTTCAGCAAATTCACCACCAGTATGAAGATGGAAAGTACCAGCGTGATCTTCATCAGAAAAAAACCAAAATCACGGATGCCTCTTTCAAATGTTGTAACAACAGTGGTGGAAGCACTTTTGGCGATACTTCCGAAGATGGTATTGTCGCCAGTTGCTATCACGATCCCTTTACCCGATCCACTTACAATATTAGATCCCTGCCATAAACAGTTGATCCGTTTGGCCAGTTCAGTGTTTGCATCCAGTTTGCCTGCATCTTTTCTTACGGGATAAGATTCACCCGTAAGGCTTGCCTCATTTACATTTAATTCATTGGCTTCGATCACAAGGCAATCGGCAGGGATCATATCACCTGCTTTAAATAAAACAATATCACCGGGCACAATGCAGGAAGAAATAATTTCCTGCGGAGTACCATCGCGTAGCACCGTACTTTTTAAAGCGATCATGGATTGCAGTTTCTCTACTACCCTTCCAGCATTGCGTTCCTGTAGAAAACTCATGATACCGGTTGACAAAACAATAAAAAGAATGATAAACACATCTGATGTATCGCCAAGGAAAGCGGATAATATTACAGCACCTATCAGCAATAGCATGAGGGGACTCTTGAATTGCCCGATAAAAAGAAGTGTATCTTTTTTTAACTGTGAATCGCGATGCCGCACAATGCCTCCATGCAGTAAAATATTCTGCGCTTCTGTTTGTGTAAACCCTTTTTCAGAACTGTTCAGTTGCTTGTACCAGTAACCGGCATCAAACTGCCAGAAACTATTGGGGGAATTTGTTTCCATAATGTAATGCCTGGTGGTTATTTGTTATCAAACTTACTACTATTCATTTTAGTATGTTATTCAGTAACTTTACTCACCTTAAAATTGAATATGCCACCTATCAAAACTGCGATCCTTTCTTATGGCCTTTCGGGCAAAGTGTTTCATGCGCCATTTATTGACCTGCATCCTGGGTTTGAACTGACGGGTGTTTGGGAAAGAAGTAAAAAACTGATCAAAGAAGTGTATCCATCGGCCAAGAGCTATGATACGCTTGCAGCATTACTGGCAGATGATATTGACCTTGTTGTTATCAACACCCCCAGTTATTCGCATTATGAATATGCAAAAAAGGCTTTGCTGGCAGGAAAGAACATCGTGGTGGAGAAGCCTTTTACCACTACTGTGGCGCAGGGAGAAGAGTTAAAAGCTATAGCCGAAGAAAAACATCTGCTGATATGCCCTTACCAAAACCGCCGCTGGAACAGTGATTACCGCACAGTGAAAAGAATATTGGATGAAGGATGGCTGGGCGAAATTGTAGAAGCGGAAATTCACTATGACCGTTTTAATAGCGTTCTTAGTCCGAAGGCACACAAAGAAACACCAGGCCCTGGCACAGGCATTGTAAATGACCTGGGTTCTCACTTGATTGACCAGGCATTGCAAATGTTTGGCTGGCCGGAAGCGGTATTTGCAGATATTGATATAACAAGAGAAGGTTCGCTCGTGGATGATTATATGGAGATACTATTATATTATCCAAAGCTGCGGGTACGTTTAAAAAGCGGTTATTTTATCCGCGAAGCCCTACCCGGCTATATGATCTATGGCAAAAAAGGAACTTTCTTAAAAAGCAAGGCAGATCCGCAGGAGGACCAATTGGTGGCAGGCATGAAACTCACTGATCCTTATTATGGCATTGAGCCCGAAACAGAACAGGGTTTATTACATACAGAAAAAGATGGGAAAGTGATTCGTGAAAAAGTGCCTACAGAGAAGGGCGATTTTATGGGATATTATGATGGATTACATAAAGCACTTACTCAAAATCAAGCTCTTCCGGTAACGGTAGATGAAGGTATCAATGTGATACGGATTATTGAAGCAAGCTATGCCAGCAATAAGGAAAGAAGAGCGGTGAAACTGTAACAGTTTAATAGATTAAGTTTTAGTAATTTTAAATATGCCAGATAAAGAATACCCTTTAGATAAGTCAGCATTCAGAGCAATGACCTTCCGGGAAGCTGATGACCATGTAACATTTTGGAATGATAAAAACGAAGAGGAGAGGTTGAATGCAGCCTGTTTTCTTATCAACCAAATCTATGGTGTTACACGTGATACCAAAATCGATTTTTCTATTACAGACAAAAGGAAAAATAATTAATGCCTAATCTTTTCAACCAGGACTTCCAGGATTTCTTACAGGCAATGAATGAAAACAAGGTTGAATATTTGCTTGTTGGCGGATATGCAGTTATCCTTCATGGCTATATCAGGAGTACTGGCGATATGGATGTCTGGGTAAAGAAGAGCAGGGATAACTATACAAAATTAAAATCTGCATTCCTGCAATTTGGGGCTTCCATTTTTACAGAGGAAGATTTTCTTGGTAATCAATTTGATGTTTGGGGATTTGGAAGGGAGCCCAACAGAATTGAGATCATGAGTGAAGTAAAAGGCATTGAATTTGATAAAGCCTATCAATCTTCTCAAACATATCAGCAGGAAAACATTGAGGTCAGGTATATACACTTTAACCATTTGATAGAAGCAAAAGAAGCTGCGGGCAGATACAAAGATAAAAATGATATAGAGCAGCTACAAAAGAAGAAGCCTAAATAATTCAGTAATATACCCATATTTCAAAATCTCACACCTTACATTTTCTTCGCATCTTCCAAAAACTTGGCGAGCCCAATATCTGTAAGCGGATGTTTTAATAATCCGAGGATAGAATCCAGCGGACAGGTACAAACATCAGCGCCGGCTTCAGCACATTTGATGATATGCAAAGCGCTGCGAATAGATGCAGCAAGTATCTCAGTCTTAAAACCTTGAATTGAATAAATATTAGCGATCTGTGCAATCAGTTCTACACCATCCCAACCACTATCATCGATCCTGCCAATAAACGGTGAAACATAAGCAGCACCCGCTTTTGCAGCCAGTATCGCCTGGCCGGCAGAGAATACCAATGTGCAATTGGTCTTAATACCATTATCAGTGAACCACTTGATGGCTTTTACACCGTCTTTGATCATCGGCACTTTTACAACAATGTTCTTATGGATCGCGTGTAATTTTTTCCCTTCAGCTACAATACCGTCAAAATCAGTAGAGAATACTTCCGCACTGATATCACCATCTACAATTTCACAGATAGTTTTGTAATGGTTCATGATAGCATCGTTACCCTTCACACCTTCTTTAGCCATCAATGATGGGTTGGTAGTAACACCGTCTAAAATTCCAAGGTCATTTGCTTCCCTGATCTGTGCGAGATTGGCTGTGTCGATAAAAAATTTCATACAAAAAGATTTGAGGATATAAAGAACTGCGATCCAAAGACCACATGGTTAGAATAAAAGAAAAAAGGCAGGCTACTCACATCGCACCGCTACAACCACCTACTCTTGCTGCATTCCTGCCCTGGGAGGGTTCAGCAGGAGCTGGCCGTGTAAGACCTGCCGGCTGCAAATGTACGGGATGAGAAAGATTTTTAAAGATGATTTTTAAAATCGCAGCAAACCCTGTCAGAATCCACCTCTCCCATTCCGGGAGTTGGTGATGGTGAGAGATACTAACTGGTCGTACCTGTCTGTCATACCACGGAAATACACCAAAACAGTGTACTCATTTTCGGTTTCCCAATAATTGCCATCAGTAATGCTGGCATCTGCTTTAGACGCAAGGTCCCTGTCTTTTGTAACGTAACAATAACTGTAATATCCCTGCTTCATCAGCATAGTTTTTTCATACACGCCTTTTTCCGCATTGTATTGCATTTTTGCATCAGCGCCGGTAGTATTGCCGGTTATCTCGCCCATTAAAAAAACATCTTTACCCGCGTAGGGCTGGTGATTCGCAGGTACATAGGTAAAATGAACATTCGAGTAGTCGCTCTCCCACCATGGATTAATAGATTCAGTTGCAGTAATATTATACCAACCAACCAGGTTCTTTAAATAAATATAAGATTGCTGTGTCCGGCTCAGATCTGGCCGCATATATACTTCATTGGGTTGTGAGTTCTTGTCAATTCTCTCTACCCTGTCGCCCAATAAACGAAAACTGCGGAGATCGGCCCAGCGGTATTCCCTTCCCGCAGGAAACAAACAATCTTCTTCTCCATTGTATTCTAAAATGTTACTGCGGATAAATGATGGGCGGATATTAGTTATGGCATTATCAAGCCGGTAATTTTGCAGGATCACCAATTTTATTTGGTCTGCGGGATTGAATGGATTCAGTTGTCCATCGTTCACACTTATCTGTATCTTCTGTGTAGTGCGGAATAATTCGCTGTTGAAGGGTTGCATGATCTGCACACTCACCGCCGCTTTATTATCGGCCACAAAAAATTTCTTTGTAAATGCCAGTTTGGATGTATCGCCATCCAAATAAACTTTCAGCAGGTAGTTACCGCTTTTGGAAGGAACAGAATTCCTGTCGGGCAAAATGGCCTGGTAATGAACATATTTTGATTGAGTACTGTACGACTGCCGGTATTCACTCAACCGCATTTGTGTAAACCCGCGGATATAATCAAATGGATTTATATCAGCAGGAGTCCAGTCGGCATTGTAAAGTTGAAAAGTGTAATAATAACTTTTAGCGTATGCATCCATATCATCAAAATCCAGCTCCAACTGATCACCCGAATTCAGGCGCATCACTGGTAAACTTGCCTGGTTATCCTGGCGGAAAAATTTGATCGTTTTAATATTAGGTTGGCAAAAATCAGCGGGTAAACCCTGCGCGGATGCGGTGAGAAATGTGAACGAAATGATAAAGGATAAAAGAATTTTCATACAATTGTTTCGGTTTTAAACATACAAATTTTCAGGCAATTACAAACGCTTTTGTTGCATTGCTGTGTTGCCTGTAGTTTTGAAGCAGCTAAAACCGTTCCATTGAATGTAGCATTCGAAATAGCCAAACGCATTGCTTTCAATAAGCAAAGGTCATTTTCAAAATTTATCATCCGCTTATCGGTGACCGCCACTGCTGTGAGTGTTATTGCGATGATCGTTACCCTGGCATTTGTAAACGGTTTTCAGCAAACAGTTTCGCAAAAAGTATTTAGTTTCTGGGGGCATATCCGCGTTCAACATTTTGAGGCAGGTAAGTCCTTGGTAGCAGAAGAATCTCCCATTGCTGCAAATGATACGGTTGAAAGGATACTCACTATGCAATACCATGTGATGCAGGTACAACCTTTCGCCACCAAAAGCGCTGTAATACAAAATAAAAAAGAGATCGGGGGCATCCTTTTCAAAGGGGTGGACAGTAATTACAATGGTGCGCAGCTGCAAAGATTTATAGTGGAAGGAAAATGGCTGAGTTTTAATGACAGCCTTTATAGCCATGAGATCATTTTATCGGCCCCCATCGCGAAGCAATTATTATTACATACGGGCGATACATTGGCTATTTATTTTATTTCGCGTGGAGAAAGCGCCAGCAGTTTCAGGAAGTTAAAAGTGGCAGGTATTTATAAAACAGGCATTGAAGAATATGACAACCTTTTCGCTATCGGTGATATCCGCTTGATACGCCGCATAAATGGTTGGCAACCCAATGAGATCGGTGGTTACGAGGTTTTTGTGAAGGATTATAAAGAGATGGATACTACCAGTGCCCAATTCTTAGAAAGGCTCCCGGCTTTATGGACGAGTAAAACTGTTCGTGAAGTATATCCCAATATATTTGACTGGCTCAATATCCTTGACATGAACCGGAATGTAGTATTCATTGTTATGGCCATTGTAGCTATCATTAACCTTGTTACCTGCCTGCTAATTCTAGTATTGGAAAGAACAAGGATGGTAGGTGTTTTAAAAGCAATTGGTGCTGAGGATGGTATGATAAGAAACATATTTATTTATTATGCTTCGCTGATAACGCTTGCGGGCGTGGGCATTGGTGCCATCGCGGGAGTTGGGCTTTGCCTCCTGCAGCAAGCTACAGGATTGATCAAACTGGATGAAAGCAATTATTATGTATCCGTTGCACCCATACAAATTATCTGGTGGCAGGTGGCAGCCGTATGTATTGCAACAGCGGTGATCTGTTTTTTATCACTCATTATTCCAACACTTATTGTAAAAAAGATACAGCCTGTAAAAGCGATCGAGTTCAGGTAAGATGTGAGAGGATGATCCCCGCGGCCACTCCTGCATTTAATGATTCTGCTCCGCCGATGCGTGGAATGGTAATAGGTTGAGTAATGTATTTCATCAATTCTTTTCTTATCCCTTTTGATTCATTGCCGATCATCAATAATCCTTCTGACGGTTTTTTTATTTGATGAATGTTTTCGCCATCCAATGTTGCACCGAAAACAGGCACAGCCGCTTTTTCCAGAAATTCTTCGAGATGGAGATAATGCGTATCCACTCTTACAAAGCTTCCCATGGTGCTTTGTATCACTTTGGGATTATATAGTTCTACAGTATCCTCACTGCAGATCAGATCTTTTATACCAAACCAATCGGCAATACGAATGATGGTTCCCAGGTTTCCCGGGTCCTGTATGCCATCCAATACCAGGCTCAATTTGCCTTTTAGAACAAGCGGCGTATTATTCTTTTTTTGTTCGATAACTGCCAGCACTTTATTGGGCGTTTCCAGTAAACTGATACGTTCCAGCTCAGCTTCTGTCACTTCCTGTGCATGTATATTTGCAGGCAGGGTACTGCATACAGAAGCCAGTGCATATACTTTCCGGATCACATGATCGCTCTTTAATACTTCGTCCAGTATCTTCACCCCTTCGGCTATAAACAAGCCTTCTTCCTGCCGGTGTTTTTTCTGGCATAAAGATTGAATATCTTTGACCTCATTCCTGCTTAACATTGTGTATGACTTTTAGCGCCCCAGAAAAACATATTCGTGGTTGTATTGCAATATTGATCCTGTTGTTGCTTGGCTCCTGCTCCGAAGAAAAAAGAACCACTGTAAAAAATTACCCGCACAATACACCTTTCATTTACAATAATAAGATATTGGTGACAGGTAATATTACCAAAGATGAGAAAAAACGCTTAACCGGCGACCTGGATAATTATTGGGATGACAGCCTGCGGGTGGCTAAGCTGCAAAAATTTGGCATATTCTATACCATAAAAGATCCGGCTGTATTTGATCCTGTGAATGTGGCCCGTTCAAAGAAACTCATGAATGCCTACCTTAATTCGCAGGGTTATTATTATGCGAATTTTAAAGACTCAATTCCCCGTTTTGATACAGTGAGAGACCAGGTTCGTGCAACCGTGATCATGAATATTGCTTTGGGTAAAAATATTACGATCGATTCTACAGGTTATGACATGATCGATTCTACCATGCAACAACTGGCTTTGCAGAATAGCAAAAACAGTTTACTGAAAAAAGGCGGCCCATATACCAAACAGATCATCAGCAACGAACTGGACAGGGTGACATCCATTTTCCGTGACAGTGGTTATTACAAGTTAACACGCGACGATGTATTTGCTTTGGTGGATACAACAGATGCCAAATTACTCAAGCTTTCATTCGACCCGCTTGAACAGGCACAATTAATTGGAGAAGCTGCAAAAAGCAGGAAAGAAGACCCGAAATGGGATATCATCATCCAACAAAAACCCATCATCGATTCATCAAGGTTGAGAAAATTTCATATTGGTACACTTTATTTTTATCCCGAAACAAAACTTACCGATATACCTGACAGCCTGATGAAGGAAACAGGTTTTACCGAAGAAAGACGCAGGCTAATGGTGATGCGTTATACCGAAGGGAAATTCAGTTATAAACCGCTTCGTGACCATTCGCTTCCTTTCATAAAAAATAAAGACCTGTACAATGAATCTGCCTATTACAAATCGTTGAGTTCATTGGGGCATCTGGGCGCCTGGCAGCAGGTAGATGCAAGAACACAGATACGTGATAAAGACACGCTGGATATTTATTATTTCCTTGTCCCTACTCTCAAACAAAATTTTGTAGTTACTTTAGAAGCCAGTCTGAATACGGGTGATATTACTGCCGGCAACCTCGCAGGCATCTCTACCAATTTCACGTACCGCAACAGGAATGTTTGGAAACAAAGTATTCAATCCGTTACCAACCTTGGACTGGGTACGGAATTAAATATCGACAGGCAAAAGATAGCTAACGGCCCGCTTGCTCCGTTGCTGCAAACCTTTCAAATAAGTTTGAGCCATTCATACAGCTTCCCAAAACTCATTGTGCCCTTCCGTAATTCGCGTTTCCTGAACAGGCTGGATAATAAACGAACAATACTTTCTACTGCTGCATCTTATACAGACAGAAGAGATGTATATGAGTTACGGAATTTAACTGCCAGCCTGGGGTATGAATGGAGGGGGCGTGATAGTATTACATGGCTCTTTAAACCATTAAATGTTGAATTGTATAAAATTGATACACTGCCGCTGTTGGATTCATTGTTCCTTAAAAATCCTTTTCTGCGTAATTCTTTCCGGAATGGAAATGTGGTGGGCACCAGTTTATCATTGACCAAAACATTCAATAGCCGAAGGAATCACGATGTCAGCCATTTTCTCCGTTTTGGTTTTGAAGAATCAGGAACACTGATCAGTTTGTTTGGAAGTATTGGTAACAATATTTTCAAGTACGTGAAATTAGAATCGGAATATAAATTTCTGCAGCGTTTCCGTAGCAGTAGTTCTTCGGCATCCAAGAGTGAATTGGCTGCGCGTTTATTTGTTGGAGTAGGATTACCCAAAGCCGGCGAATCACTACCTGTATTCAAGCAATATTATTTGGGTGGGCCGAATAGCATGCGCGCCTGGGGATTGCGGCAATTGGGATTGGGTTCTTCCATCACCAGTGATACCAGTTCAGGTTATACCGACAGGTTTGGTGATCTTGCCATAGAGGCCAATGCAGAATACCGTTTCACCATCTTTGATTTTAGTTCATTCAAGATAGGCAGCGCTTTGTATGCTGATATGGGCAATGTCTGGAACCTAAGAAAAGATCCTTCCAACCCCAATGCAGAGTTTGATCCTTCGCGTATTGGGAAAGACCTGGCCATTGGAGTTGGAACAGGATTGCGTTTTAATTTTACTTATTTTTTAGTGAGGATTGATTTTGCGTTTAAGCTCAAAGACCCTGCAAGATTGCATGATGGAGGCTGGCTTGGCTTTAATAATTTTCAGTGGACCGATACAAGGCAGAATGGAGTGAAGATCAGGAATTATGATTTTCAATTGGGGATTGGGTTGCCTTTCTAAGAGTTTCACGCCCGTCCGAACGGCTTGGCCGGGCGGGCAAAGAGGCAAAGGAGCAAAGGCCGCAAAGGTTTTCCCTCTGTGTTTCGGTGCTCTTTCAGTTCGTGTCTCACGAACTGGCAAAAACCTTACTCTTTAACTCCTATCTGTTTGATATAATCTTCAAATGCCTGCATCGTAAACGCGTCTTTCAATTCAAACGTTCCAATTCTTGTACGGCATAGGCTGCTCATGTATCCGCCCACTCCTAATGAAGCTCCAAAATCATTTGCCAGGCTACGGATATAAGTGCCGGTTGAACACACTACTTTAAAATATACAAGAGGAAATTCTATTTTAGTAATAGCAAATTCACTGATGGTAACAGGGCGTGGATCTACTTTGACTTCTATTCCTTTTCTTGCAGACTCATACAAACGTTTACCATCTTTTTTAATAGCCGAGTGTTGCGGCGGCATCTGCATGATATTGCCCGTGAATGGTTTTGTAGCAGCGTAGATCTGTTCTTCTGTAAGATGGCTGATATCTTTATGATCCACTTCTTCACTTTCACGGTCGAATGTGGGAGTGGTTGCACCCAATGTGATGGTTCCGGTATATTCTTTCTCCATTCCCATATACGTATTGATGGTCTTGGTGAATTTACCTGTACACACTATCAATAATCCTGTAGCCAACGGATCAAGAGTACCTGCATGTCCCACTTTGGTTACATTGGTCAACCGGCGCACTTGCCTGATCACATTGAAAGATGACCATTCCAAAGGTTTATCAAACAATAAGAGTTTTCCTCCTGCGAATTCGGGTATGGGTTGCATGAGGCAAAGCTAAGGGTTAGGGGATTTTAAAGTTTTGTATATTTAAGAAAGAAATTTGTTTCTTAAACATTATTATGAATAGAACATGTTTGATATTAATGATTGGTGGCTTTGTTTTAATAGCTATTGCTGCAATTATATTTCCAAATAAGTATTTGAATTATCAAATTCATGATTCAAAGCAATTTGTGACTGTTAAACTCATTGAGCTGCCCAATTGTAATAGCGGCTACAGGGATAAGTTCTTAAAGCTAGAGTACAAAGGTGTAAAATATATTTTACGAATTTCTTGCAAATATGTGCGAGATTATCAACCTGGTCAACAAATTCAAATGCTCCATAAGGAGGGCACTAGTAATTTTTTATTCGAAAATGAAGATGTTATTTTTGAATTGATTTTTGATTTTATAATCGCATCATTGGGAATAATAATAGTTGGAATTGCTATAAGGAATAATAAAAAAATAAATTCAGAAGAAACATCTCGCCATTAAACGTTATTAAGATATCTATATTACTCCATAGCCCCCAGCGGGGCGTCATCTTAATAGCACCTATTGATTTATTGAATTTAAGCTCAGTAGGAGCGGCATATGTCGCACCTACGGAGCTTAATAGGCAATTTCTACGTTTTTCTATTATGATATCGCTCCTACGGAGCTCTCCACAATTATAATGTTGATCTGTTTCTTCTATTACGATTTCGTTCCTCTGGAGCTTTTCGTAACCCAAAACAATAAATTGATATGTTTGCACCAATAAAAACTCCATGCTCCGCCCCATCGACAATTATTTTCTGCAACAGGAAGAACCTACAAAGAGTTGTTTGCAATTTTTAAGAGAACATATTCTTCAACTGGATGAACAAATCACTGAAGCATGGAGATATGGGATGCCATTTTTCTATTACAATAAAAAACGGTTTTGTTATTTATGGGTGCATAAAAAATACGGGAAGCCATATATTGGCATTGTGGAAGGCAAGCTGGTCGATCACCCACAACTAATTACTGAAAACCGGGCAAAAATGAAGATATTACTGCTAGACCCAACAAAAGATCTCCCAATAAAAACAATTGATGCCATTTTAAAAAAAGCAATGATCTTGAATAAGGTTTTGTCCCACCAGTCACTATAGTCCTACCACTCGTATATATCCGCTATGCAGAATTAA
>CAISDV010000092.1 GCA_903884185.1 uncultured Chitinophagaceae bacterium
GTAATAGGTTCGTAAAGGCTGTAAAAGAATCACTTTCACGAAAATTTTCACCCAGTGAAAAATCTCATCATCACCGGTTCTAATGGCATGATCGGCAAACTTATGCTGGAGCTATGCCTTGAAAAGGATGATGTGGGTATGATCACTTCCATCACGCGAAAACCAACGGGGATCATTCATAAAAAACTGGTGGAGGTAATTCACAATGATTTTTCAGACCTCATCAACATAGAATCGCATTTTAAAAACCAGGATGTTTGCTTTTATTGCATTGGTGTGTACACCGGGCAAGTACCAGCAAAAGAATTTAAACGCATTACGGTTGACCTTACAAAAGTGTTTGCAGATACATTGAGAAGAAACAGTGATAAAACAAGCTTCTGTTTTCTTAGCGGTCAGGGAGCAGATTCAAAAGAGAAAAGCCCTATCCTCTTTGCAAGGGAAAAAGGTATTGCCGATAATTATCTTTTGAAACTAAAATTTGAGCATACTTATATTTTCAGACCGGGGTATATTTATCCCGATACGCCAAGAGTAGAACCGAACCTCCTTTATCGTTGTATGCGGCGTATCTATCCATTGCTTTCCAAAATATATCCCAATGCGGGTGTAAGTTCCACCAGGCTTGCGCTAAAGATGGTGGATGTTGGGTTGAATGGCGGCGACAGGATCATTTATGAAAATCATCATATCAGAAAATAAATCATTCACTTAAAAAATAATGATCATGCCAATCAAGGAATCAAATGTTACACTGAATGTAAAAGACATGGACATGTCCATTTCATTTTACGAATCACTTGGTCTAACACTTAAAGGTCGATGGGGTAATTTTTATGCACAAGTCTTAGCGCCCGGAATAACAATAGGTTTGCATCCTACAGAAGAAATCAATCTAAAAGGCAATTCAGGTAATGCTTCTATTGATTTTACAGTGGATAATTTTGAAGAGACAAAGGCATTGCTGGAAAAATCATCTATCTCGGCAACAAATAGAAGTGAAGAAGGCGGTTAATTTCTTCACTTCAACGATCCCGATGGAACTGCACTTTATTTTATTAAACCAAAATGGTATTAAATACAGGTTACCAGTTGCTTGTTACTGGTTGCCTGTTGCATATTCTCAATAACTGGTAACTGGCAACCCCCTACTCAATGATTCAACAAAAAAGAGTAAATTTGGCTTGTAAATTATTAAAAAATGACCCGGCAAGCTATTATAGAAAAAACTGTTCAGGCAATTAACCGGCTTCCACAGGACAAGGCTTCTGAAATATCAGACTTTGCTGACTTCATTTTCAAAAAATATGAAGAACAATTACTGGCTGATAATATTCAGAATCTCGTAAGTGAAAGCGAGGCTTTTCACTTCTTAAAAGAAGAAGAAGACATTTATTCTTTAGCTGACTTGAAGGAACGATACAATGAGCAAAGGTGATATTATTCTCATTCCATTTCCTTTTACAGATCTTAGCGGGAAGAAATTGCGGCCTGCTGTTGTTTTAATTGACAAAGATCATGACCTAACTGTTAGTTTTATAACTACACAGCTTGGCTGGAAAGAATCGACAGATATAGAACTTTCGCCATCGAAGAAAACAGGCATTAAAAAAGCTTCCCTGATCCGCTTATCCAAACTTGCTACAATTGATAAGTCTTTAGCTGTCGGAAAATTGGGTGAACTCCAGCAAAGCGATATAACAGAGTTGAATACAAAATTGAAAAAGCTTCTGCAACTTGATTAAAGTATTAAATCTCCTTCTTCAACGGCTGCCTCTTCCAATATGTCAAACTACGCCATAACCATTCAAATGGCCCTAAACGGAAATACCGCAACCAGATATGGCTGAAGATGATCTGGAAAAGCCAGATGCTTCCCATCACATAATACAACTGGTACCGTTCTAAAGTAGCGAACAAGCCTAAACCATAGAAAATAATGGCGGTGATAATGGATTGTGATAAATAATTGGTGAATGCCATTTGCCCGATAGGCGCAAATATGCCCATGAATTTTTTTCCGATCCAGGACTTGTACACCAAAACGAGAAGGCTTAAATAACCCACACTCTGAAATACCCTTCGTATCTCATAAAAACCAAATTTTGCCTGCTCAGTGAACTTAATATCATCAAACCTGAGTTTGTACTTCGCTGAAAGATCAATATAATTTAAAAGTAACCCGATACTGATCCCTATGACCGCAGTAAGCAGGTAAGTACCGGTTGATTTGGTTCCTGTAATAAATCCATTTTTAAACAATGCCATCCCAATAAAGAAAAACAATAAAGCATCCCAGATATTAAACAGGTAAAAACCCCTGCTTTGTATATTGATATTGGTATCGGTGAAATATTTGAATATCTGTGCATAATTTTTATGTATGAGTTTCTTTTCATCCTCTGCGATCCTTGCAGGGAGACTGTCTGATGTACCGTTCTTTTTTAATTCGGTCCATTTTCCTAAAAAGGTCTTTTGCTCATCGTTCAATGTTTGCTTTTTTGCCACCAAAACTTCTGCAGCCCTGCCCTGTACAATGATCTCTTTTTTGCTGTATAGATATGATGTCTCTTTATAGGCAGCGATAGACAATACAATAAAGGCTGCTATTAATAATTTTTTCACAGATAAATTCCTGAAAGGGAACAATAGTAGACCCGCCAGCGCATAAGGATATAAAATATCGCCAGGCCATAATAAAAGATAAGCGTTGATCAATCCAAATACAAGCAGCCATAATAACCTTCTGTAATAAATGTCAGCAGGCAGCAATCCGCTGTTATTTTTTTGCAGGCGATTCAAAAGCAATAAAGTACCTGCACCAAATAACATCGAGAATAATCCACGCATGGTTCCTTCAAAAAGGAATGTTTCTATGCCCCATGCATAAAAATTAATGCCGGTTAATGAATGGCGTACATCCATTGATTCGTACAACATGAATGATTGTCCCTGTGCCGTGATATTCATGATCAGGATACCGAGCAATGCCACACCCCTGATGCAATCCAAAAAAAGGATACGGTCTTTCTGGGCAATGGGCGCTACATAATTGATTGAAGTCTGGTTTGAAGTGGAGGCTTCCATAAGCAGTTTTAAAGGGGTAAGGAAAGGGATGCTGGCAACAAGATATTACAAAAAAGCTATATAATGTAACCTTTCAAAAGTCAATTATCCCCAGAAAAAAGGCCGCCGTAAAGGCAGCCTTCAACTATTTGAGAATATTTTTAATATGCCCTTGCAAACAAGACCCTTTCTTTGGAAGGCTTACCTGTTAAGATACAAACCCCTTCTTCCTGTGGATTATTTAAAGGAATACAACGGATCGTGGCTTTTGCCAGTTCCTTGATCTTGTCCTCTGTTTCATTGGTACCATCCCAATGCGCTGAAACAAAGCCACCCTTTTCATCCAGCAGTTTTACAAATTCATCCCAGTTATCTGCAGGGGTGATATGTGAAGTAAGATATTCTTTTGCACGGTTATACATTTGTAACTGGATATCGTCGAGCAATTCTTTTACATACGCTGCAATGCCTTCCATACCCACACTTGTCTTTACTTTGGTATCGCGCCTGGCAACTTCTACTACATTATTTTCAATATCCCTTGCTCCTATTGCAATACGCACTGGCACACCCTGCATTTCATATTGTGCGAATTTCCAACCGGGCCTGTTGTTATCGCTATCATCATATTTCACAGATATACCCAATGCTTTCAGTTGTTTCACTATCTCCTGCACTTTTTCTCCGATCAATGCTTTCTGGTCATCTCCTTTATAAATAGGAACGATGGCAACCTGTAATGGTGCAATGCGCGGCGGCAATATCAATCCATCATCATCACTATGCGCCATCACCAATGCGCCTATCAATCTTGTACTCACACCCCAGCTGGTTGCCCAAACATAATTGAGCTTATTTTCTTTATCGCTGAATTTAACATCGAAAGCTTTAGCAAAATTCTGTCCAAGAAAATGTGAGGTGCCTGCCTGCAGAGCTTTTCCATCCTGCATCAATGATTCAATGCAATAAGTATCTTCTGCTCCTGCAAAACGTTCATTGGGTGTTTTCACTCCTTTGATAACAGGCAATGCCATCCAGTTCTCAACAAAATCTGCATATACTTCCAGCATTTGTTTTGTTTCCGCTATCGCTTCTTCAGCCGTTGCATGAGCAGTGTGACCTTCCTGCCATAAAAATTCCGCTGTGCGTAGAAACAGGCGTGTCCTCATCTCCCATCTTACCACATTCACCCATTGATTAATGAGCAACGGAAGATCGCGGTATGATTGTATCCATCCTTTATAAGTACTCCAGATGATGGCTTCACTCGTTGGCCTTACTACCAGTTCTTCTTCCAGCTTCGCCTCCGGATCAACCATTAATTTGCCTTTATTATTTGGATCGGCCTTTAAACGGTAATGTGTAACGACGGCGCATTCTTTGGCAAAGCCCTCCGCATTTTTTTCTTCCGCTTCAAATAAACTCTTGGGAACAAACAGTGGAAAGTATGCATTCACATGCCCGGTATCCTTGAACATCTTGTCCAATACATCCCGCATGTTTTCCCATAGGGCGAAACCGTAGGGCTTGATCACCATGCAACCCCTTACCGCACTATAATCGGCGAGATTACTTTTAATGATCAGGTCATTATACCACTGTGAATAATCCTGTGCCCGCGAAGTGATCTCTTTGCTCATAATATTATGCTTGCCTTAACAAATTAGTTTTTTCTATAAAGCATCTGGCAGGCGTTTTGCCGCCCAAATATAATCTGCTTTGGAACCCCGCAAATGTATGTAACTTATCCTAACCGTAAAACCGTATGTATGAAACACTCATTACTCCCTGTTTTATTAGCAGCTGGTTTATTGACAAGTTGCTCTTCCGCCTATAAAGCGACGCAGACACCTGATGATGTTTATTACTCTCCCGCAAGGTCTGTTGCCATGCGTGAGGATAGGGTATCCAATGATGGTTATTACACTGCCAATAATTATTATGACGACAGGTATTTGTCGATGAAAGTGCGCAATCACGCTCTCTGGAATTCATTGGATGATTACAGTTATTGGTACGATAGCCGCTATAATTTCTATAACCGTTTTACTTATTATAATCCTGCCACTTTAAGTTATGATTGGGTGTATGGCGGTAACCCTTACCTGTATAATTACAGTAGTTTCTATATTACCATGTCGGGTTATGGTTGTGGCGGATGGTATAATCCCGGGTATGTAGTTGCCTTTTATAAAAATCCCGGAATAAATGGTACTACATCGGGCAGTAATATTACCGCTTACCGAAATAAGAATTATAATACGATCAACTATCCTACTATCAATTCAAAACCAACTATCAACCAGCAGGGTAACAGTAGTTTTGGTTCCCTTGTCAGGAAAACTTTTTCACCGGCACCTTCTGCAAACAATAGTGCAAACAACAGTAGCTGGAGCAATCCTGTACGTGCTGTAAATCCTTCCACCCCTTCCAGCAGCAGTGCAGGTGGCAGAAGCGGTGGCGCAACCAGTACCGGAAGCAGCACCGGCACAGGACGTGGCGGAAGAGGCAATTAATCACATATAACTCATCAGTAACAGAAAGTTCATAAATAAAATTTTCTGTGTCCGCTTATCCAATATCCAGTATGAAAAAATATTTACTCGCCCTAAGTATTCTCTTTACTGTATCCTCATTTGCACAAGTGCCGGATGATGCGCTACGTACCGCCTGGTTCACGCAAAACGGCACAGCCAGGAATATTGCTACAGGTGGTGTGATGGGTTCTCTTGGTGGGGATATTACAGCGGCTCATATAAATCCTGCAGGTATAGGATTATTTAAAACAAGGGAGATCGTTCTTACTCCCAACTTTCTTTTAAACAACAACAAATTTAATTACAGGGGAACAGATAATTCGGGATCAGCCAATGCATTACAGAACGGCCCAATTGGTGTTATTATTGGATCACCGGCAAGAAGCGTTAACAGCAAATGGACCAGCAGCGCTTTCTCCATTTCAGTGAACCAACTGGCCAATTATAATAATCATATTCAATACAGTGGCACAAATAATTACAGTTCTTTTACTGAACAATACCTCGAAGAACTGGTAAGGGATAAAGCAGATACCAATGCAGCATTAAGCAATTACATCTTTGGTTCATCACTTGCCTTCCGGGCTTTCCTGATCGATACAACCCTTGTGGGCGGGCAATTAGGTTATAAAAGCCTTGTTCCCATTTCAACAGGGGTATTACAGAAATATGATGCTGCCAGTACAGGTGCTTACCAGGAAGTAGCTCTTGGACTTGCGGGCAATATGGAAGATAAATTATACATAGGTGGAAGCCTGACCATACCCATCATTTATTATCACAGGGACCTTACCTATTCAGAAACAGACGTTACCGGTAACACGAATAATAATTTTTCCAGCTTCAGTTTTCATGAAACAGTAAATTCATTTGGTATCGGGGTTGGAGTGAAACTGGGTATGATCTATAAACCCGGAGAATCCTGGAGGCTTGGATTTGCCATCCACTCTCCGCAGTTTATTGCATTTAAAGATGATATCCGTGCATCCATCAGTGCCAATACTGAATCTTATGCAG
Organism: uncultured Chitinophagaceae bacterium; assembly: GCA_903884185.1. GTDB lineage: Bacteria > Bacteroidota > Bacteroidia > Chitinophagales > Chitinophagaceae > CAISDV01. The sequence continues at coordinate 6,621 of CAISDV010000092.1, forward strand.
GCTCACGCACTGTTACCAGTGATCAACTCAACAGTGGCAACACTGGCAGCAGGGAATACAATATACTTACACCCTGGCGCGCAATCGTGAGTGCGAGTTATGTTTTTAAAGAAGTGGTCAACACAAAGAACCAGCGCGGCTTTGTGAGCCTTGATATTGAATATGTGAATTACCGTGGCGCCCGTTTCTCCGCTACTGATAACAGCGACCAGGCTGCGAAAGATTATTACGACATGGTGAATGATGAGATCAAAGATTATTACAAGGGCAATTTAAATTTCAAGCTGGGTGGCGAAATAAAGTTTGCTCCCTGGGCTTTTAGGCTGGGCGGCGCTTATTATGGAAGCCCTTATGCCGATAACAATTTAAAAGCCAATCGCCTCGTTGCAGGTGGAGGTATTGGTTACCGGAATTTTGGAATATTTATTGACCTTGGCTATGCACAGACATTTATGAAAGATGTGAACTTTCCATACCGTCTCAATGATGTTGCTAATACATATGCCGCGCAATCAGGCAGCAGGGGTACTTTATCTCTGACTGTTGGGTTTAAATTCTAGAAATCTTTTAAAAGATCTTTCACTAATTTTTCTACAGAGATCCCTGAAGCATCATACCAGTTAACATCTTTATCTTTTTTGAACCAGGTCATCTGCCTTTTAGCATATTGCCGTGTATTTGTTTTGATCTGCTCCACTGCTTCCTTTAAAGAGCACTTACCATCAAAGTGATCGGACAGTTCTTTGTAGCCAACAGTTTGCAGTGCATTGAGTTTCCTGTAAGGCAATAATGACTCTGCTTCCAATTCAAGTCCATCAATCATCATTTGGTCTACCCTTTCATTGATATTTTTGTGGAGATGTTCTTTTGATAATTCAAGCCCAATCTTAATGATATTAAATGGCCTTTCTGTTTTTTTATTTTGATGGAAGGAGCTGATGGATCTGCCCGTTGTATAAAATATTTCCAGTGCGCGCATTAAACGATGCGGGTTTTGCTGTTCTGCAGTTTCCCAAAAGACAGGGTCATTTTTCTGTACTTCATTCTGCAACCATACCATCCCCTCTTCTTCGTATGAAGAAATTATTTTTTTGCGTGTAGCCTCTTCTACTTTAGGCATTTCATCCATCCCTTCACAAAAAGATCTGATATATAAACCTGTACCACCCACCATCACGGCTTTAATATTATGCTGAAATATTTTATCAGCGGCTGCAAGAGCCAATATTTCAAAGCTGCCTGCATTCACTTCTTCGTTTATGGAATGTGAATTGATAAAATAATGTTTTACCTGTTCAAGCTGTTGAGAAGATGGTTTGGCTACGCCGATATTTAATTCTTTATAACACTGGCGGCTATCAGCAGAAATGATCTCTGTCTTAAAATGATCTGCAAGGCTGACCGACAAGCCTGTTTTACCCACAGCCGTTGGCCCAAGAATAATGATGACAGTATGCAGATCGCTTTTTTTCATACTTTAATAGACAAAGTTAGACTTGCGCCCTCATATTGCGCAATGAAACACTGAGTATAACTCCCTGCTATCCTATTTCACAGGTAAATTTCAATTATTCTAAAAAATTGTGTAAACTTACTATTCAATATGTACAAATGAAACCCACCCTCAATCTCACACGTAGCGTATTATTGGTAAGCCTGCTCCTGTTTTTTTATGGATTTACCAAAACTGATGAAGGAGAAATATATAAAGACTGGGATTATTCTCCTACCAGTGTATATGGAATAAACAAACTGGCAAACACTACCAATCGAGGTTATTATAAAATAACAAAAGTAGACAGTTTATCAACAAGGATACAGTAATACAACGCTGCCGGAGTTGTAACAAATACAACAATGGTAAGGTTCTTCAATGGCAAGCTGAATATGATCACAAGCACAGGCCAGTTTGGAGAAGCATATGAAACTTCCACTTTTACTTTGTTGGGTGTTGATGAATTTCTCGTTATCAGAAAAAACCGGGGCAGGAACAGTTACCTGCCATGCGGTGGAGTGAAATATACTTACAGGAACAATTTATTGGAAGAACTGAAGTATGTTTCTTTTTCCGGCCAGCTTATGAACAATGCAAGTGGCGTTGCCATTATAAAATATAAAAGATATGATGACAAGAACAGGTTTTCTTTATTAAAAGAAATGTCATTCTACGATGTAGATGGGCATCCAGTTATTTCTAAAAGTGAAGATTGCCATAAAATAATATATGAGTATGATGAAAAGGGAAACCAGCTCTCACATGCTTACTACGGCATCAACAACGAAGCTCTTGCGAACAGGTTTGGAGGTTTTAAAAGCAAATACCAATATGATGATAATGATAAACTCATAAAAAATGAAACAATAGGTGTGAATGAAGAATTAACAGTTAATTCTTACGGTTATGCGAGGGTGGATTATGCTTACAGGGATGGGTTTGCTGTAAAAGAAACCCGTTATGATGATAAGAATGTTATTACAAAAGGCTCTGCTGCGGGCGATGGTTTTGCTATTATCAGGTATGAATACGACGATAAAGGCAATAACACACAGATATCTTATTTTGATGAGGCCAATCTGCCAGTCAATAACCACTCAGGTTACCAAAGGATTACTTATAAATTTTCTTCTTCGGGCATGCTCACTGGTATCAAATATTTCAATAAGGACCAGGCGGCGGCCGTTGACCAAAGAGGGATACATGAATATGCCTATCAAAGAGACAACCAGGGCAGGGTTATACAGATGGCCTATTTTGATAAAGATGACAACCCCGTCAAGGATAATTTACACCAGGTGTTTATGCTGAAATATAAATATGATGAATTTGGCAGGGATGTCTCTACAAGCTACTGGAAAGACAATGCCACCAAAATGCCGCGATGGAACGGGTTTCATGAATCCATAACAAGATATGACGAGAATGGCCAGTCAACAGAGGTCATATATTTAGATGAGAGTGGTAATCTTTTTAAAACCAGTGATGGATACTCACGGCAGGTGATGAAGTACAACTCCGATGCCAATATCTCAGAGCGAAAGTTTTTTGACAACAGTACTCCTGTGATGCTTGTTACCAGCTCAGTTAAAAATTATCACTCCATCAAATATTCATACGATGCCAATAAGCGTATCTCTTTCATTGAATATTTTGATGGTGCCGGGAACCCAACAAATGCAACATTTTCAATAGGCACCGAATTCAGTTGCCACAAAATAGAATTTGTATATAAGGGAAGCAAAGTGGTGCAGGAGAATTGTTTTATGGCGGGCAGTGATACCCCTGTTAAATTCATTGATTGTTTAACTTCTGACTATGTAAACACCAATGGAGTGAATACAGGGTATAAGAATCAGTAAACAATTGGGTGATCATATTTCTTCGCCGCCTTCTTCAGCCGACTCATCGCCAAGTGTTTCTTCTTCGCCTGATTCGGCGTCATCCCCGCCTTCTTTTCCAAATCCTTCGGCGGCTTCGGTGAGGTCGTATTTCTCTTCTATTTCAGCAAACTTATTTCCCAGTAAACTGCGGGTACCATATTGTTGCGGGCCGATGCCTTCTGTTCGTGAAACGGAAGGATAAGCCGTTTTTGCATTTTCTTCTTTACTAACGTTGATCAACTCCACCAGGAACGTCCAGTTCTTTTCGAAATCATATACATAAATAAATTTCTGGTTGGTGTCGCGGATCTCGCTGCCGATCCTGGTTTCGGCCATCAGTAAAGGCTCCGCCACATAAGGCTTATCATATTTTTCAAAACTGATCTCCCTTCCACGCAGCCAGTTATCATTGCTGCGGTAGAAAGTAGCAGCATGTTTATTATCAAACTCATAAGATCTGAGAATGATCAAATGGAGGTCAGAAAAATTTTGCGTATGCCTAATAACAATATCCCGGTACACGGCATCGTCTTCCTCGAGATAAATACGAAATTTTAAAATAGCCATTCGTTTCTGATATTTAAAAGCTGATCCTTTTGATCAAAGCGAAAATACAATTTATTTAATGGGTTGCAAACCAAGTTCCCCGGCTTTTTGAAGCATGAATGCGCGTGCCGATTCATAGTTATTAGGAATGATACCATCCAGTATCGCTTCCCTGATCGCGTCTTTGATGATGCCTACATTTTTGCCGGGCGTAATGCCAAATGTTTCCATGATCAGTTCACCCATTACAGGCGGTTGCCAGTTTCGTAAATGATCTTTCTCCTCTACTTCCTTCATCCGCTGTTCCACCATTTCAAAATTCTGAAGATAGCGGTTCACTTTATACTTGTTCTTACTGGTAATATCGGCCCTGCAAAGTGTCATCAGTGAATCAATGTCTTCCCCCGCATCAAATAACAAACGGCGTACCGCACTGTCGGTGATGTTTTCTTTAGTAAGGCTGATAGGACGCAGGTGAAGCATTACCAGCTTTTGCACAAACCTCATTTTTTCATTCAGCGGCAGTTTCAACTTTGTAAATATTTTCGGCACCATCCTCGCTCCCACCACTTCATGCCCGTGAAAGGTCCATCCATGCCCATCTTCAAATTTTTTGGTGGGTGGTTTGCCAATATCATGCAAAACGGCAGCCCATCGCAGCCAGAGATCATCTGTTGCGGCACAAATATTTGTAAGCACTTGCAGGGTATGATAAAAATTATCCTTGTGGCCTTTTCCATCTACATACTCAGCACCATGCAATGCCATCATTTGCGGGAAGATGATCTGTAACAATCCACTTTGGCTCAGCAGGTCCCAGCCAATAGCCGGATCAGCGCTAAGCATGATCTTATTCAACTCATCGGTGATGCGTTCCTGCGAAACAATTTTTATCCTGTCAGCATTATCAATGATCGCCTGGAAAGTTTTAGGTGCGATCGTAAACCCAAGTTGTGCAGCAAAGCGGATAGCACGCATCATTCTCAGGGGATCGTCGCTGAATGTTTGCAATGGATCCAATGGTGTTTGAATGATCTTCTGCTCAATATCACTCAGCCCATTAAACGGATCAATCA
>CAISDV010000093.1 GCA_903884185.1 uncultured Chitinophagaceae bacterium
CCTGTAAACCTGGGAATTTGCTTTTCTCATGCTGCCGGCACTAAATTCAATTATACGGTTGGCGTTGCCGTATATAACCTCAGCCAACCCAAAACAGCATACGAACAATTGCAGTATAATTATGTTGGGATTCAAAGAAGCTGCATTGCGGAGATTGGTGCAGCATGGAAAGTCTCTAACCGACTTACTTTAAAACCTGAAATATTATATCAGAGCATCCCTTCTCTCTGGAATTTTATTGCCGGAAACGATTTTGAATATAATGTAAGTAAGCATCCCACACTGCCAAATACCACGTCTGTGTTTGCAGGCGCATGGCTGCGCACCGGAGACTTATTAATGGCAACCGCTGGCGTTGCTTTCAAAAGATTTCGAATTGGGATCGCATATGATTATCACTTTATGCTTGTCAATATTCCGGGTGACGGAAATGAGGGATTTAATCTGTCACTCAAATATATTGCACCAGGCCACAGCAAAAGAACAATTCCCTGCACCCGTTTTTAGCCTACAATACCCTACCCTCTATCTTCTCTACCGCCTTGCGAAACTCATCCGATACCGGTACTTTCTCATTCTTATTAAAGTCGAACGTGACGATCACATCATGTGCTTCGGCGGCAACTTCACCTGGTTCATTCAGTATTCGATGATGAATACCGAAGCTGGTGTTCTTAATAAATTCTATTCTTGACTCTATCACGATGTTGCCGGGATAATGTAATGGCCGCATGAACTGGCAGCCAGTGGATAACAAAATCGGACCGATCTTTCTTTCGTCAAATAAAGCAGTAAGCATGCTTTTTTCCCAATAATTGACTCTCGAGGCCTGTATGTATTTGAAGTAGGCAACATTGTTTACATGGCCGAAAAGGTCCATTTCGCTCCAGTCGATTCTTATCTGCAGTTTTACCGGGAAATTCATAATCCAATTTGAATGATAAGAAATGCTTTTTTGATAATGTTGTAAGTATTCATAAATTTACAATAACAAAAACCCCAAGCTTATGAAGTTCCTCAATTCTTTGATCTTTGTCACCCTGCTTTTTTGCGGATGCAGAAAGAGCAGCAGCACCACAACCTACATGAATACGGCTACGATCAAGGGCCAAAACCTTACTACTACTGCCTGCGGCGGCGCTTACTGGATCACCATTCACGGTGCAACAGATTCCCTGGCACAATTCAACACTTTACCAGCGGGCAGCGGCATTGATCTTACCACTGCTACTTTCCCGATCAATATTAAGCTGAACTGGCATAATATTCCGGGCAATGCCTGCAATGTAATCGTTATTGATGCAATGGCATTGGACTGATAATTCTTTACTTCAGCAAATACATCAGCCTCACCACCCACAGGTTATTGTACTGATCTGAGCGGGCATAGTTCGGTGGTATATCTGTGCGTATCGGGATGATAGAGTATTGGAAACGCACATTCAGAAACAAACCCTTCCAAAGATGCAGTTCGAAACCAGCGAGGACATCGAACGCATTGGCGCGAAAAGGGTATTTGTTATTGAAATCAACATTTTTGACAACATTCGAAGAATCTACCCGCAAGTTCTCGCTGCTGCCTACCATCCGGCTGTAAGAGACCCCGACTCCAAAATGGCTTTTTCGCTTATCAAAATAATTGATCATAACAGGTATTTCCGCGTAGTTCAGGTTGATGCCGTATTTTGTGATATATGTATCCGGAAGAGTAGAAGAAGGTTCAGGAAGCGTACTTTTACTGCCTTTCTGAGAATAAAGTATCTCCATGCTTAACGCAACATGCTTAGCCACCTGTGCATACACGATGCCGCCCACATTGAGGCCCATCTTGTGATAGCCGGCAAAATAATCTCCGTCTACCTGTGCGAAATTAGCGCCAATAACTACACCACCGTAGAATACCCGGGGTTGCTCTATATACAGCCCGTGCGGTTCGCCATCGTCTTCCTGTGCACGGGCAAAATCGCCATAAGCCATTAAAATAACTGTAATGATTAGAAGTGCTGCGAATTTTCTACTTTTATTCATCGAAACAGCAA
>CAISDV010000094.1 GCA_903884185.1 uncultured Chitinophagaceae bacterium
ATTCTATACAGTTGCCGATGCCTTTAATGGCGATATATATGCAGCTATGCATGATTTTCTATCAATTCCCCAAGAACAATATTCAGACGAGGACGGTACCCGTTTAGCTGATGTAACCGATTGGGAAGATCAGATTACCGAAGAAGATTTGGCTAACGCTCTTGTTAATTACATGAACTACACATATGCAAAGAATATGCTTAATGTGGCTAATACGATTCAGGAATGGGAATCTGGTCAAGGTGAATTCCTTTTGATCACACGTGATTCGCTTAACCAGGATCTTACAAGTGTAATTATGAGTGACAGCATCAGAGGTGCTATTATTAGCTCATTCCAGGGTCACTAAAAAGAAAAAGTTACCTTACCACAATACTTAGATACCTCATCACTATCATACCAATCATATGCTGGCAAATTAGAGCCAGCTGATAATCTATTACTAAAAGTCTCCATAAATACCTCTTCGGATTCACTTGGTATTAGAATTTCCATTCCATCCAATTTAACAAAATTAAATCCGTCTTTATTTGAGGTTATAAGTGAAAACTTATAGAGTATACCTTCTCTATACTGAACAAAGTCAGAAAATAGGCTATAAGTTACCTTTTTGTTACAAACTACGTAAGGAAGATATAACTTACAAACATACTCGGCAACTGAAAAAGGTAACTTATTACCATATAGTTCTAATATCCTTTTTAAATGACTTGTATTACGCATCCACTAATTCGATCTCTTGTATTTTATTATACAAAGAAGCCAAATCACTGTCGTTAACAATCAGTTTATCGAATTCAATATGATCGATTTCTGCTTCAGATGCGTGGAAATCACCATCTGGCATACCTGGTCTCAGTACCTTTACAACAATACCACCCAATTCCTTGATTGTGTTTGCCTCATGTATAAATCTTACATCAGCTATAACAAGGTTTTTATCTGGGTTATTGTTGTAATATCTCATGAAATTCTTAACCCATATCAGGCGACCGATCTGTTGGAACGCTGGGAGATATTTCTGAATATCAAATTGGAGTAACTCGGTGCCCAGGATCTGTAATACTTCTCTTGGCTTGCAACCCCATAGCGGATCTATTTCATCCTTAAGGTCACCAAAGACCTGTTCTTCGGTAAAACCGAACATTTCCATTGCACCACGCTTAAGTGGATTGGCAAAACTGTACTTCTCGTACCCACGGTTTTCCACCAGGTAATCAGCGAGAGTATCTTTACCGTGTCTTTTACGACCAACGATTCCTACTACCATAATTTTTTCTTACAATAATAAGAAAAAGGAATTAAAGTAGCAAATGAAAAAGCCAGGAATTTCCTGGCTTTCTTTTATTAACTAAATCCGTTTGTTGTTGGTATTCGTTTCTTACCGCTCTTGTTGATGTCATCTATCAGTTGACGCATTGCTTCAAGCATGTTTTCCTCATCAAGTGGTAGGTTACCACGTCTCAGAATTTCAACCGCCTTATGAGCCATAGCTATTCTCGCTTCTCTTTTCACTGGTCGCAGGTTGTAGTTACCAACATTGTCTGGCATGAATGTATCCATGTTAGTTGTTGTTTCTGGTTGTTCAGCTGGCTCTGGTTCGTCAGAGTAACCGTAGTCATCCTTCTTATCCGCAGTTTTCATCGGTTGAGGATTTAGGGTAGTTTGTGTTGGTGCTGTAGCTGTTGCCGCTGCATTTGATATAGTGGCTTCTGGTTCCGCTGTAGGTTCTTCAGTTGAAGGCTCCGCATTATCATATAATGAATTAATGATTTTTGCATATTCCTTTGGACGAACACCACCCCTTTTAATAAGGTCAAGCATTTGTGCATTACTCAAGCCAGATAAACCCGTAAGTAATTCCTTAAGGAACTTCTGGATTTCTACCTTGTTTAATTTTTTACCGTACTGTTGTTCAAATTCCTGACTGATGCTGGCTGTGATTGCTTCACTTGGAAGTATCGTTAAGAGATTCTTAAAGAATTTGCTATTAC
>CAISDV010000095.1 GCA_903884185.1 uncultured Chitinophagaceae bacterium
CCCAAAAATGCGCCAAAACAGCTCTCATTCTAATGCCTTATATTGCCGCAAATTACCTGCCCTGATGAAAAAACACGCGCTTACCTTAGGCATCCTTGGCGCCATGGTGCTGGCAATGATCGTTGGCTATTTTGTTCATGCCAACGCTTCCGCAGACTTCATTGCAAGTTTTGGGAAGAACATCAAACTGCTGACCACCGTTTTTCTGCGCCTGGTACAAATGCTGATTGCCCCGTTGGTCTTTACAACACTAGTGGTAGGTATTGCCAGGCTGGGCGACCTGAAAACTGTTGGACGTGTGGGAGGTAAAGCCATGCTTTGGTTCATCTCTGCATCCATCGTTTCACTTCTTTTGGGGCTGGTTCTTGTAAATATAACAGAGCCCGGTAACCTGATGCAGCGTTCACTGGTAAATTTTAATGAAGCAAAAGAACTGGTGGCCAATACCAAAGAATTCACCCTTGAATCTTTTGTTCAGCATGTATTTCCTAAAAGTGTTTTTGAGGCGATGAGTGTGAACGAGATACTGCATATTGTTGTCTTTTCTATCTTTTTTGGATTAGCTACTGCCGCGCTGGGTGATATGGCCAAACCATTGATCCATGCTCTCGATATTGCTGCGCAGGTAATTTTGAAGATGGTAGGCTATGTCATGTACTTTGCACCCCTCGGTGTTTTTGGTGCACTGGCTGCAGTGATCGCTGAAAGTGGTTTCAAGGTATTTGAATTCTATTCTTTCTATTTCCTCTATTTTGTCATTGGTGTTTTATTATTATGGGGAGTGTTGCTTCTCGCTGGTTCCTTGATCCTGAAAAAAAGATTGCCAGGCTTATTGCGGCAGATCGCTTCACCCATGTTCATTGCTTTCAGTACTACCAGCAGTGAAGCGGCATATCCAAAGCTTACCCAGGTATTGGAAAAATTCGGATGCAGTAACAAGATCGTTGCGTTCATCCTTCCACTCGGATATTCATTCAACCTCGCAGGCAGTATGATGTATATGACATTCGCCAGTATTGCTATTGCGCAGGCTTACAATATTCACCTCAGTCTTGGAACACAACTAACCATGTTGCTGGTGTTAATGCTAACCAGTAAAGGAATTGCCGGTGTGCCGCGTGCTGCACTGATCGTTGTTACCGCTACTTGCGCCATGTTTCATATTCCGCCCGAAGGTGTGGCACTAATATTACCGATCGACCATTTTTGCGATATGTTCAGAACATCAACCAATGTGCTGGGTAATGCACTCGCAACGGGAGTGGTGAGTAAATGGGAAGGTGAATTGAAAGAACCAAATTTAAGTTAACTACTATGTTAGGACTGATCTTATCATTTCACTGGCACGAATTATTGCAGCCGCAATTTTATATTGATAATGGTGGGCTCTGGCTGTTATTATTTATTGTGTTTGCAGAAACAGGATTGTTTGCCGGCTTCTTTTTACCCGGTGATAGTTTACTGTTTGTTGCAGGTATCTTCAGCAACAAACTCGCATCCTATCTCTTTGATACGGGAAATGATTTTTTAAATCTCTCCATGCTGATCATCCTTGTAACCATTTGTGGTATCCTGGGTAATACAACAGGTTACTGGTTTGGAAAAAAAGCTGGTCCCTCTATCCATCACTGGAAAGACAACCTGTTCTTTAAACAACGGTATCTTGAACAGGCGCATGAGTTCTATGAGAAACATGGTGCGCTGGCGGTTGTATTTGCAAGGTTTATTCCTATCGTGCGTACATTCTCACCCATTGTTGCTGGGGTCGTTAACATGAATAAAGGCAAGTTTGCTTTTTATAATATTGCCGGATGTATTGCCTGGGCAACTTCTATGTTGGCCGCCGGACATTATCTTCAAAAATTCTTTATCAGTAAATTTAATTTCGATCTTTCTCAACATCTCGAAGTGATCGTATTAGGTATTGTTTTGGTTACCACGGCTCCCGTTATCATCAAATTATTTTTCGGCAAGAAAAAATCAACTCCCATTGATAAGCCCTGAACATGAGTAAAAAAGAACTCGGTATTTTTTCTCTCCCTGTCATTGTTGGCGCATTGGGTTTCTTCGTGGATGTATATGACCTTTTATTATTCGGCATCATTCGTAAACCCAGTTTATCGGCATTGGGATTGTCGCCCGACCAGGTACTCTCACAAGGCGAATATATTTTAAGCGTTCAGATGATCGGCCTTTTAGTGGGTGGAATCATCTGGGGTATCATGGGCGATAAAAAAGGAAGGCTGAGTGTGCTGTTTGGCTCCATTTTATTGTATTCGCTCGCAACCATCGCCAATGGAATGGTGCATACCGTTACACAATACACCATACTTCGTTTTATTGCTGGTGTAGGATTGGCGGGAGAGCTTGGTGCCAGTATCACACTTGTGTGTGAATTATTGCCAAAAGAAAAACGCGGGTTGGGCGCTACGGTAATTGCCTGCGTGGGTGTATTAGGTTCAGTAGGTGCATTTTTTGTGTACGATATCTGGGGCAACTGGCGACTGTGTTATTATGCAGGTGGTGGTATGGGATTGATATTATTGGTGATGCGCCTCGGGATTTTTGAAAGCGGCATGTACAATGAAATAAAAGGAACCGGTATTGAACGAGGTAATTTCTTAATGCTGTTCAATAATAAAGACAGGTTCCTTCGATACTTGCGCGGAGTGGTCATTGGCCTGCCCGTCTGGTATGTGATCGGAATATTGATCACGTTCTCTGATAAGTTTGGAAAAGAATTTGGTATTAATAATATCGATCCTGCCAGGTCCATCCTATATCAATACATTGGAATAGGATTAGGCGATCTCACGGCAGGAGTGTTAAGCAACTATTTAAAAAGCAGGAAGAAAGCCTTGTATATATTTTTTAGCATCGTGAGTGTGTTCATTGTCTTATTCTTTTTGCAAAGCGGCGGAAGCAGTACCACCATGTATATGATTTGCGGCGGGCTGGGTTTTGGCGCAGGTTTTTCTATTCTTTATATCACCATGTCGGCCGAACAGTTTGGTACCAACCTACGAGCTACCACAGCCATCTCTATTCCCAATATGGTGCGGGGCGTTTTGCCATTGATGATCTTATTGTTTAAGGGCATGCGTTCGCTCACCGGAAATTATATTGAAGGAGGATGGATCACGGGTATAGTAGTTTTATCAATCGCGCTGGTAGCAGTTTATCATACCAAAGAAACATTTGGGAAAGACATGAATTTCATAGAACAATAATTAATTTTCCGGAAGAGAATAGTTGCTTCATTAATACTGATCTGACATGACTAAAAAAGAATACGGTATCCTTTCATTGCCAGTAATTGTTGCGGCCCTTGGGTACTTTGTAGATATTTATGACCTGCTTCTCTTTACGATCGTAAAAAAATCGAGTATGCTGGGTGTGGGATCAACAGATGCCACGCTGCTTTCGGATAGTACAAAAGTGATCAACTGGCAAATGGTAGGATTGCTTTTGGGTGGTGTTCTCTGGGGAGTCTTGGGCGATAAAAAAGGAAGGTTGAGTGTGCTGTTTGGTTCCATCATTTTATATTCTATCGCGAACTTTATTACTGCATTCGTGCATACTGTGGATCAATATGCGATCTGCAGGTTCACTGCCGGGTTAGGATTGGCGGGAGAATTAGGCGCAGGTATTACATTGGTGAGTGAATTGCTACCAAAGAACAAAAGAGGTATCGGCACTTCTATGGTAGCGGGTATTGGATTGAGCGGCGCAGTGATGGCATACTTTACTTACCAGTTTACAAAAGACTGGAGGTTATGTTACGAAATAGGTGGCGGCCTGGGTATTGTATTGCTTTTATTGCGCGTAGGTGTGGCGGAATCCGGAATGTTCAAAGAAGTAAGGCAATTGGGAGTGGTAAGAGGAAATTTCTGGATGCTCTTCAACAATGGAAAACGGTTCAAAAAATACCTGGTCTCGGTTTTAATAGGATTACCCACATGGTATGTAGTGGGTATACTGATCAACCAAAGTGATCGTTTTGGAAAAGCCATGTTTGGAAGTACCACTATTGATTCGGGCCGCTCCATCATGTTTGCGTATGCGGCAATTGCAATAGGGGATATGTTTGTAGGATTGGTAAGCCAGTTTTTTAAGAGCCGTAAAAAAGCATTGATGGTGTATTATATTCTTTGCAGTATATCATTGGTGATATTTTTCAGCGGGTATAATAATTCCGACACTTCCATGTATGCGATTTGCGCGTTGCTTGGTTTTAGCACAGGCTTCTGGGCAATTTTTATTACTATGGGCGCAGAACAGTTTGGTACCAACCTGCGTGCCACTGCGGCTACTACCATTCCTAATGTGGTTCGTGGTGCATTGCCATTGATCAACCTGATGTTCCTTGACCTGTTTCAAAAAAACTGGGGATGGACATTGATCAAAAGCGGGATGGTAACAGGTATTGTGGTAATGGGTATTACATTAATAGCTTTCTACTTTACCGAAGAAACTTTTCATAAAGATTTGAATTATGTTGAAGTTTAAGAATTGATTGGGGATACGAGATATGGGATGCGAGATACGAGATACGGGATAGGTGATATGTGTATTTAAAGTATTATAGAGCCTGGCGGAAAATCAACCAACAAAAATGAAATTCCTCATTATACGTTTTTCTTCTATTGGTGATATTGTTCTCACAACACCTGTCATTCGCTGCATTAAGCAACAGGTGAGCGGCGCTACTGTTCACTTCCTTACAAAAAAAAACTTCCGCGGTATTGTTGAAACCAACCCTTATGTTGACAAGGTGATGATATTAAATGAAAGTTGGGAACTGTTGATGCATGAGCTGCAGATGGGAGAGTACGATTATATCATAGACCTTCATCATAACCTCAGAACGCTGAAAGTAAAACGCGGACTAAAAGGAGTGAAGAGTTTTTCTTTCAACAAACTCAATATCCAAAAATGGCTGCTCACTGCATTGAAAATTAACAGGCTTCCCAAAGTGCATATTGTTGACCGCTACCTCGACACGGTAAAAGAACTGGGTGTGGTAAATGATGGAAAGGGCCTGGATTATTTTATTCCAGTAAAAGATACCATCAGTGAAAAAGATATTCCTCTATCGCATTGGTATGGTTATATCGGCATTGTTATCGGCGCAGCTCACAACACAAAAAAATTACCTGTTCATAAACTGAAAGAGCTTTGTGAAAAGATCACCTATCCAATTATTTTATTGGGTGGAAAAGAAGACAGCGCCAATGGTGATGAGATTGCTTCGCTAGATGATATCCGTATATATAATGCCTGCGGAAAATTCAATTTGAATGAAAGCGCAGGATTGGTCAAACGTTCCAAACTCATCATTACACATGATACAGGCCTCATGCATATTGCAGCAGCTTTTCAAAAACCAATTATTTCTGTATGGGGTAATACTGTTCCGGAATTTGGGATGTGGGCTTACGGGATGCGGGATGGGGGGGGCGAGATGCGAGATGAGGGATACGAGATGCGGGATGCGGGGTACGGGATGCGAGATGGGGGATACGAGATACGGGATACAAGATTTGAGATAAAGGGATTGAGGTGCAGGCCATGTACCAAGATAGGATACGACAAATGCCCGAAGGGACATTTTAAGTGTATGGAACTGCAGGACATAGAACAGATGGCACGAACAGCAGTAGAAATAGTCTTAAAACAAAAAACCCTCTGAGTTTTCAGAGGGTTTTTTGTAATTACATTTTGGTCGCTGGCTTCTTGTCAGCTGCTTTAGCTGGAGCTTTTGCTGCTGGTGCTTTAGCCGGAGCTGCTGGAGCTTTTGCTGGTGCTGCCGCCATTTTAGCTGGAGCTTTTGCTGGTGCTGCTGGAGCCTTAGCAGGAGCCGCTGCCATTTTAGCTGGAGCTGCTTTTGCAGGAGCCGCTGCCATCTTAGCTGGCGCTGCTTTTGGTGCGTCTTTCTTCTTTGCATCTTGTGCTATAACAGGAGCAGCGAAGAAGGCAGCCAATGCTGCGATTGTGATAACTTTTTTCATAACACTAACGGGTTTAAGGTTTTTAGAGGCGGAAAGGTAATAAACAAGGCATAAAGTACAAAAAAATATGTTTTTTCATACTAATTCCCTGCATATCATCTTTCAATATATAAGCGCTTTATAAAGTTTTTAGTACATCGTTCATGCTTCTTACGGCAGCGGCACTTTTGGCAAATAATGCCTGTTCTTCCTCATTCAGGCCACAGTCAATGATCTTCTCCCAGCCATCCTTTCCAATTATTACCGGAACACCCAGGCAAATATCCTTTTGACCGTACTCCCCGTCAAGGGCAACACAGCAGGTAAATAACTTCTTTTCATCGCGTACAATGCTTTCAACAAGCGCAGCACCCGCAGCACCCGGCGCATACCAGGCAGAAGTACCAATCAATTTTGTAAGCGTAGCTCCACCCACCATCGTATCATTGATAACAGCTTGCTGTTTTTCTGCATTCAGGAAGTTTGTAACCGGAATGCTATTCCATGTGGCGAGACGGATCAATGGGATCATAGTAGTATCGCCATGTCCGCCAACAACGATTGCATTCAGGTCGGCCGGACTGCAACCCAAATGGCTGCTCAATTGATATTTAAAACGGCTGCTGTCTAATGTGCCACCCATCCCAATGATCCTGTTTTTTGGAAGCCCTGTTGCAGTCAGCGCCAGGTAGGTCATGGTATCCATTGGATTGGATATAACTATGATGATCGCATCGGGTGAATATTTCAGAATATTTTCAGCAACAGTTTTTACGATACCAGCATTGGTGCCGATCAGATCTTCGCGTGTCATGCCCGGTTTACGCGGTATGCCCGAAGTGATCACCACTACTTTACTTCCCGCAGTTTTACTATAATCATTTGTAGAGCCCGTGATCCTTGTATCAAAACCAAGAAGCGCAGCGGTCTGCATCATATCCTGTGCTTTTCCTTCAGCCAACCCTTCTTTAATATCCAGCAATACCAGTTCGGTACACAATTCTTTCCTGGCAATATTATCAGCACAGGTAGCTCCAACCGCGCCCGCACCTACAACAGTAACTTTCATATCAAAATGATTTATTGAATGAGAAATAATTTGCGGGGCAAAAGTAAAGGAAGTTCCGCTGGAATTAAACTAATAGAAACAAAAAAGGCAGTAAGCGGTAAGTGAGTGCCTGGTTTACTGCAGGCCTTCCAATATCTCAGATGTTTTGGCGCCTTCCCTGAATTCTTTTGTGATCTTGCCATGGGTATCGTACATAGCCATATAAGGGGTAAAGGCGATCTTATAATATGCAGGGATAAAGTATTTTTCATCCTGTCCAAACACAACATTCTTGAATTTGCTCAATCCATATTTATTGGCAAAAGCACGCATGTCGATCATCGTCTTGGCATAACTCACCCATACAAAAAAGATATTGCTCAGGCTGTCCATATGCGATGCCATTTCTTTTGCTTCAAACTGGCAATGGCTGCAATCAGGGTTAAAATATATGATGGCAACAGGCATGTTTTTTGGCAGGTCTGCATTGGTGAAGTGGGTCACACTATCTGTTTTCAGAATGTTTAATGGCGGAATAGAACTCTCCTTCAGGTAAGAAGGTAATGTATCAGA
Source organism: uncultured Chitinophagaceae bacterium (assembly GCA_903884185.1). GTDB lineage: Bacteria > Bacteroidota > Bacteroidia > Chitinophagales > Chitinophagaceae > CAISDV01. The sequence goes on from CAISDV010000095.1 coordinate 7,612, forward strand.
CTTTCCCTGCTCGTAAGCAGCAAACGGAAGAGCTAGCAATATCAAACAATAAATAAAAGATGTCTTCATGCGATAAAGATAAAAAAAATACTGTATTTTCTGTCAGCCGTAAAAATAAAACTGTCCCACTATATGACTTCATAATAGTGGGACAGTTAAAAATTGGACTAAAAATTAACCTTTTCCGTTAACCTGGTCTTTTGCTTTATCTACAGGCCTTGCTACACCCTTGTTCTTTAAGATCTTTTTATTGGCATTCAGGTCTTTCCTGATTGTCTTGATCTCTTTTTGTTCTTTCTTGGCGGTTTTCATTTTGCCATGCGCAATGGCTGTGTTCCTTTCCTTTCTTTCTTCTTTCAGGTTTTTTACATCTGTGCGGGCATTTTTAGAAGCCTCCTTTTTGGTAGGAACAGTTTGTGCCGAAGCACCTAATGCAAGTGAACCGGCAAACAGTACAAATAATAATTTTTTCATGGTTGGTTTTTTCATACATACGCTAATAATGTGCCACGTTTGATTCTAGCTAATGTTTTTACGCCACGAAGAGGGGGAAATACTATTTAATGGGATGCCCGTTGGCCTCCATCATACGCATTTGCTTGGCATCCTGTAGAAATTCTGACGCAAATATGAAGTTATTGAGCAATTCATTCTTGCTGAAGATGATATCCTTATTGCTTCCTTCCCATTGCTTTTGGCCCTCGTGCAGGTAAACGATATGGTCGCCAATTTCCATAACGCTGTTCATATCATGGGTAACAACAATAGTAGTAATATTAAACTCGGTCGTGATCTGCTTGATAAGCTTATCTATTAATAGCGATGTTTGCGGGTCAAGCCCCGAATTAGGCTCATCACAGAACAGGTATTTGGGATTCAGTACAATGGCGCGTGCAATACCTACCCTCTTTTTCATACCGCCACTGATCTCTGATGGGAATTTATGATTGGCATCTTTCAAGTTCACCCGTTCAAGCACTTCATTTACCCGCTTTATTTTTTCGGTATTATTCAATTGGGTGAACATGTCGAGCGGAAATTTTATGTTTTGTTCCACTGTCATCGAATCAAATAATGCAGAACCCTGGAACAGCATTCCGATCTGCTGGCGCAATTGTTTGCGCGCATCATCATTCATCTGCTGCATGTTCAGCCCGTCATAAATGATCTCTCCTTTATCAGGCTCAAAAAGCCCCACCATGCATTTGGTGAGAACAGTTTTACCGCTGCCGCTGATACCTATGATCAGGTTGCATTTGCCCGTGGCCATGGTAGCGCTGATATCATTCAGGATAACACGGTCGCCGAATTTTTTTTCTATGTTATTTATTTCGATCATGTGGTTACGGTCTATAAAACCTCTACCTGGTTGGCAAGAAGCCTGTCAAATTCATCTCTTTTTCTGATCAAATGTGCAACACCATCTTTCACCAGCACTTCAGCAGGTTTAAAACGTGAGTTATAATTACTACTCATTTCAAAACCATAAGCGCCGGCATTGTAGAATACAAGGTAGTCACCTTCCTGCACTTCATTCAGTTGCCTGTCCCAGGCAAAAGTATCCGTCTCACAAATATTACCTACTACAGAATATTTTTTTTCTTCACCATTGGGGCGACTGATATTTTCAATACGGTGATAAGAGTTATAGAACATGGGGCGTATCAGGTGACTAAACCCACTGTTCACGCTTACAAAAGTGGTGGCGGATGTTTCTTTGACCACATTCGCGCGCGTAATAAAATAACCAGCTTCGCTCACTATAAATTTACCCGGCTCAAACCATACCTGCAATGGTTTGCCATTGGGGTTGGGATGATTATCAAACGCTTCTTTTACTTTTTGTGCGAGTAGTGTGATATCAGTTTCTGAATCATCTTCTTTGTAAGGCACTTTAAATCCGCCGCCAAGATCAATGAATTCGAGTTCTTTAAATAATGGAATAATATCAAACAATACTTCAATGCCTTTTACAAATACATCCACATCGGTTATTTCGCTTCCGGTATGAATATGCAGGTCGCGGATAAACAAGTCGTGTTTCTCAACCAATGCAATGATCTTGTCAACCTGGTCAACCGGGATACCAAACTTGCTTTTATCATGTCCTGTTGATATCTTGAGATTACCACCAGCTAATATATTCGGGCGCAAACGGATACCTACGGGATAACTATGCCCAAATTTCTTACCAAACTTTTCAAGATTGGAGAGGCTATCGATATTGATATGTACACCCAGGCTTTGTGCTTCCTCAATTTCTTCAAACGCAATGCCATTGGATGTGTAGAGGATATTGGGCGAATCAAAACCTGCATGCAGAGCCAGTTTCACTTCATTGATAGAACTGCAGTCGATGCTTGCACCAATAGAGCGCACATATTTCAGGATATTGATATTTGTGAGTGCCTTGCAGGCATAAAATATTTTAACATCACTCTTTGCAAACGCTGTTTTCAGTTTATTGTATTGCTCTGCAATTTTTTCTGCGTGATATACATATACGGGTGTCCCGAATTTTTCGGCCACATCAATGAGTTGTTGGCGGGTAAGCTGCTGCGACATGCTACGAAGATAAGGTTTCACGGTTTCACGGTTTCACGGGTTTCACGCAAAGACGCAAAGATGAAAAGGCGCAAAGATTTGCCGTAAATAATATATAACTACTTAGCTGGGAAGCTTTAAATTCAAATATTTTATTGATTTGTATGATAGCAGTCGACATGACGGCATAAATAAAAATACTTTGCGCCTTTGCTCCCTTATTTTGCTTTGCGTGAAATTTTTGGGGTTACTCTTTTTCCGAAGGCGCTTCACCTTCATCTTCTTTCTTCACGATCAATTCGCCTTCTTCATTCACGGCGATATCGCTGATGGTTTCTTCCTGTGGCAAAGCGGTAGGGAAGCTCGTAAAATCTTCCGGGTTAACGATGGTACCCTGAACCAATTGCTCCGCCATTACCTCGCGGATCTTTGGCAGGTCGCCGGTGGAGTTGATGCCAAAATAATCCATGAAATTCTTGGATGTTGCATAGATGAGTGGGTGGCCTGGCATCAGTTCATTTCTCCCGCTGATGATCACCAGTTCTTTTTCTAATAATTTCTGAACACTGTAATCGCTGTTCACGCCGCGTATCGCTTCTATCTCGCCTTTGGTGATGGGTTGTTTGTAGGCAATGATGGCCAGTGTTTCAAGCGCGGCATTCGACAAGCGCTTTAAAAATTTATCGCCATTCAGTTGCCCAATGGTGGAATGAAAATCTTTCTTGGTCAGGAACTGCCAGCCGCCTCCGCTTTCTTTCACTTCAAAAGGATAGAATTCGGTATTGTATTTTTCGCGGATACCTTCTATAGCGCTTTCAATTTGTTGCAGCGTGATCCTTTCTTCCATAAAGCCAAAGGCATTATTGATCAGTTCAACAATTTCAGAAGAGGTCAGCGGTTTATCGCTCGCAAAAATGAGCGCTTCAATATGTGGGATGATTGTGGAAAGTTCCATAGTGTAAAGCTGTGTCAGGCTGCTAATGTAAAAACAATAAATGTAAACCGCGCAATTGGTTATCCCTGCAGGGCAGCGGCGCCACTCACGATCTCGGTTAATTCCGTGGTGATGGCAGCCTGCCTTGCACGGTTATAACTGATCTTCAGGGTCTTCAATAATTCATTCGCATTCTCACTGGCTTTATCCATTGCCGTCATCCTTGCCCCATGTTCGCTGGCGCTGCCATCGAGCACCGCTTTGAACAATTGTGTGTTCAGGATCTTCGGCATCAGTTCGGCTATCAGTGCATCTTTCTCCGGTTCAAAAATAAAGTCAGATTTCTTGGCGCCTGCTTTGGGTAAAGTTTTAGGAATGGGCAGGAAGGGTTCTGCGGTGAACTGCTGTGTGGCAGCATTTTTAAATTCGCTGTAAATGATCTCGATGGCATCAAACTCCTTGTTCTCAAACGCTTTCATGGCAGCCTGTGCAGCCGCCTGAACGGTCTCAAAACTCAGGTTCAGGTAAATATCTTTGAAAGTGGCATTGGTCTTATACCCGGATTTGCTCAGGCTTTCGAATCCTTTTTTGCCGATGTTCCAGATGGTCACATTTCCTTTCTTATTCTGGGCGCTGTATTTTTCAGCGATGGTCAGTTTAGCCAGCTTAACGATATTGGAATTATACGCGCCGCATAATCCGCGGTCACTTGTAATAGCTATCAGCAGCACTTTTTCCACCGGCCTTTCTTCTGCCAGTTTAATATTGGAACCGCCATCCGAATTGCTTACAATATTGCTCAGGAGTTCCTGTAATTTTCTGGCATAGGGCCTCATTTGCACGATGGCTTCCTGTGCACGGCGCAATTTGGCCGCGCTCACCATTTTCATGGCTTTGGTGATCTGCTGGGTACTTTGAACGCTCTTGATCCGGTTACGGACCTCTTTTAACTGGCCTGCCATAAGTAAAGTTTATGATACAATCCCTTTCGGGCTGCAAAAGTAATAGAAATGGGGTTAAAAGCAAGGTTGGTGTGGAAAAAAGAGGCGAGCCGGTTGCTCCCGCCTGCTTCGCATTCGGGCAGGGGGGTACCAGTTTCCAGTTGCTGGTTGTTCGAAGAGGTTCAAGAGGTTTAATCACGCTGTTGCGAAAGTTCAAAAACTTGCCCGAATGCACCGTCGGGGTTTAAGAAATTGTCCCCCAGGTCTCATTTGTCCCTTGTTTGGTTTTGGTTGTGGGACATTTGTGGCTTTGGAGACGGGCGGCGGTTCCAAACCCCGAGGGATTTTAAATCCCTCGGGGTTTGTTGCTTTGGGGGAAGGGTGTAATGTTAATAGATGTTGATAAACCTAAATGAATATTTAAGATGAAACTAAAACATGCATTGATTCTACTTGTCCTCGGATACTGCGTTAATTTTGTCGGAGCATTATTAAAAATATTGCATCGCGAAAATGCAGATACATTATTCATAACTGCCACATTTCTGGAAATATTAGGTATGTTGTTATTGTTGTACAAAATTTTGACACATCCTAAAGTCAAAGAATTTTTAGATTGGTAATTTTCTTGCCTGGGTTTTGTCTAAGAACTAATTGGAGAGATCAATTTTAAAAATTAGCTCCGGAGGAGCGAAATCGTAATAGCAAAATTCAACGACGTGCTCCTGACCCCCCCTGGGGCTTTGTTTTGAGTTTGTATGATAAAACAATTGCAGAATTAGAAAAGAATGAAGAAAGCGAATAATGTGTAACCCCTACACTATCCCGCCCCGTCTGCTCAGGCAATGTTATTTTTTTTATTGTGGAAAATTTTACACATAAATTTGGCGCATGACCTGGATCCTTTTATTCATATCCTTATCCGTAAGATTCCTGGTGGTTGGCATGCTTGTCTTTGCCTCCAACCTGGCCGAACAATTCCCCAAAAGTGAATTTTTCCGGAGGATCAACCAGGTGCCTTTCAAGATCGCTGCGTTATCTGTGGTCATAGTGGTAGTTCTTGCAGCAGAGACCCTGCGCAACGATATCATCCGCAAGAACACCAAAGCTCAGATCGAGATGGAAGTGCAACAGCATATCCTCGATTCCATTTCGAATAACAGGGTGCATTAAGAGAAGAGTATAGATTCAGCTTTTATATTATTATAATCTGGTTGCAATTTTATCATGAAACTTCCTTGCCTTTTTATACTATTTCTCCCATTTGCAGGGTACGCGCAAAAAATTGATACAATCATTACTAAAGGCCACTTTACTTTAAAAGGTGTAGAGTTTCAATATCAAAAAATTGAAAGTGGACTTTATTATGATAAGAATGGTAAAATCAGTAGGTCAGAAGCAGCGATACAATTTGTATTATCACATGATGGCCAAATACTGTTAACCCATACTCTGAAAGATGAAGAATCTGACTGCAATAGCACATCGCTTGAGTTGGGTGATTTTGCAATAACGGACTCTACAATAAAACTATATAGTTATTGGGCCGGGATTGGTGGATGCTGTGGCTGGGATCATGGTTCAAGGATGCAAGTGTATGCTATTGACAAAAATGGACTGTTGAAAATGGTTGATTCCAAGATATTTCTGGAACATTATAAGTACAAGATTTCGGAAATGGATAAAGAAGAGAAGGAGAACTACATTGCCAAAATCGAAAAGGAATATAATGCAAAATTTGTGACAGGTCAGGCTTCCTTTGACCTGGTACGAAAAGTAAAAGAAAGATTAGCAAAACAGATCTCAATAGAAACGGATGATTGGGTGAATTCGCCTTTAGCAATTCATTTTGGATACCGACGATAGCGCTTTGCTGGAAGCCATGAAGGCTATACGATACCACCTGTAAAGTGATTTCAGTATAAGACAGATGCACACAAAGCATTGCAAGAAGCCAATTTGAAGATAGCGGGGCTTGAAATGCTCATTGAAATAGCCCAAAAGGAGCTGGGTATTGATATCGTAAAAAAGCCTGGTACCAAACAGTCCAAGAAATGAAACAGTATTATACTTCCATAGGATTACAAAAACTATGTGGACTGTTTGGTAAAACACGCCAAGCATTTTATGATCACAACAGGCGCGAATCTACAGAGCAACTTCAGGAAGCGTTAGTAGTGGACCTGGTAAAGCGAATCCGTTGTTCATTGCCTAATGTTGGAGGGCTGAAACTGTATTTTATGCTGAAGGAAGATTTTTGTGCACACAGTATATCTATTGGCAGAGACAGTTTTTTTAAGTTGTTGGGAAAACATGATTTGCTTGTAAGGAGAAAGAAACGTTATGTAAGAACTACCTGGTCAAATCATTGTTATAGGAAATGGCCAGATCTTATCAAAGCCTTGGAAATAAAGGCTCCTGAGCAACTTTGGGTAAGTGATATTACTTATCTGCGTACTGAGAATGGTTTTATTTATCTATCCCTTGTCACAGATGCTTATTCCAAAAAAATCGTGGGATATCATCTGAGTCAACAGTTAAAAGCACAAGGCTGTGTGATAGCACTCAATAAAGCAATAGCTTCTCTGTCATCAGCTTCATCGCTTATTCACCACTCGGACAGAGGCATACAATACTGTTGTGAACCGTATGTGTCTATTTTACAATCCAATGGCATACAAATAAGCATGACGCAATCTGGAAGCCCTTATGATAATGCGATCGCAGAGAGGGTAAACGGCATCTTGAAAACAGAACTTAATCTGGATAAAGTTTTTGCCAGTTATAGTTCTGCAGTACCTGCCATTCACCAGGCTATAGACGCTTACAACCGACTGCGGCCTCATATGAGTTGCGGGAATCTTACCCCTGAACAAGCTCATAAGGAGGTTAACCCATTAATAAAAAATTGGAAACCTAAAAAGTACTGTAAAGCTAAATCCGTATAATTGTGAAAGACTGTAAAGCCATACCAGTATTAACACCACCTACCTGTAAAGTTTTTTCAGTATAAGACAATACAGTTACAGCGAAGAACGAGCGGAGGATGAGCGAAAGATCACCGAAGGATGGTACTACCCAGGACGGAGGATGAAAGAAGGAAAAATATCTAAAACTGCACTTTTGAAGCCCTTTTCTATGGCAGTTTTGTCAGAGAAACAGTGAAAATGAAGATACGATTTTAAGTGTGATAATCCAAAAACATCAGAATAAAACGCGATCTATAATTGGCAACCAGCAACTGGTAACCAGCAACTTGTATTAACCTGTATTTCTTTACCTTTGGCGACCTTACAACTAAATGCCATTTTGGCTTCCCGCCATTTGTAGCACTTTTTTTGAAACAGAGGTTCCTTTATATACTAACAGCTTTCATTTATGTTGAATTTTTTATCGAAGATCCTGGGCGGCAATAAGAGCCAGAAAGACGTAGCACTGATCAACCCAGTTGTGGGAAAGATCAATGAATTTTACGAGCAATACCAATCGCTGACAAATGACGAATTACGTGCTAAAACCGCCGAATTCAAACAGCGTATCAAAGACCACCTCGAAGAAACAGATGCTGAGATCTCAGCCAAACAGGCAGAAGCAGATGCACTCGAATCCAATGATATCCATACCAAAGATGTGATCTACCAACACGTAGATAAATTAAAAAAAGAACGCGATAAGAAAATTGAAGAAGCGCTGGAAGCCATTTTACCGGAAGCATTTGCTGTGGTAAAAGAAACGGCTCATCGCTTTAAAGAGAATAAAGAAATTATTGCAACTGCCACAACACTCGACCGCGACCTCTCCGTTAAAAAAGAACATGTACGTATTGAAGGCGATAGGTCCATTTATAAAAATAGCTGGATAGCAGGAGGAACAACGATCACCTGGAACATGCTGCATTATGATGTGCAGCTGATAGGTGGTGTGGTATTACACAAGGGCAAGATCGCGGAAATGTCAACCGGTGAAGGAAAGACCCTGGTATCAACACTTCCGGCATATTTGAATGCATTGGCAGGAGAAGGTGTACATATTGTTACTGTAAATGATTACCTCGCTAAACGTGACGGTGAATGGAATGGTACCATTTTCGAATGGCTGGGGTTGACAGTAGATTGCATAGACAAACACGAACCAAATACAGAAGCGCGCCGCAATGCCTATCTCGCAGATATTACTTATGGTACCAACAACGAATTTGGTTTTGATTATCTCCGCGATAACATGGTGCACAACCCGGAAGAAATGGTGCAACGCAAACATCATTTTGCGATGGTGGATGAAGTAGATAGTGTATTGATAGATGATGCGCGTACTCCTTTGATCATATCTGGCCCCATCGGCAGACAAGATAATATTGAACAGTTCTTTGAACTGAAACCACGTATCGAAAAATTAGTAGAAGCGCAGAAACGGGCTACCAATCAATTCCTGAATGAAGCAAAGAAAAAAATTGCTGAAGGAAACGATGATCCAAAAGATGGCGGACTGGCTTTGTTCCGCGCCCACCGCGGGTTACCAAAGAATACAGCTTTGATCAAATTCCTCAGTGAACCGGGTATGAGGGTGAAACTGCAGAAGACAGAAAATCATTATCTCGCCGATCAGCAACGCGAAATGCCAAAGGCAGATGAAGAACTCTATTTCTATATCGATGAAAAAAATAATTCAGTTGAACTGACTGATAAAGGCATCAACCTCATTACGCGTGCAGGAGAAGATACCAGCTTTTTTATCCTGCCGGATATCAGCGTAGGGTTAGCAGATGCGGAAAAAAATGCTTCGCTTTCTCCTGAAGATAAACTTCATCAGAAAGAAAATATTATTAATGATTATGCAGTAAAGGCAGACCGCATTCATACAGTTCAGCAATTATTAAAAGCATATACTTTATTTGATAAGGATGTAGAATACGTGGTAATGGATGGCGCTGTGAAGATCGTAGATGAACAAACAGGGCGTATCCTTGATGGCCGCCGTTATTCTGATGGCCTCCACCAGGCAATAGAAGCAAAAGAAAATGTAAAGATCGAAGCCACCACGCAAACCTATGCTACGGTTACATTACAGAACTATTTCCGTATGTACCACAAGCTTGCGGGTATGACGGGTACTGCGGAAACGGAAGCAGCAGAGTTATGGGATATTTATAAATTGGATGTGGTTTCCATCCCTACCAATGTTCCTGCAATAAGAACAGATGAACAAGATCTTGTGTTCAAAACAAGAAAAGAAAAATTCGGTGCAGTAATAGATGATATTGCTAAACAACGCGAAGCAGGACGGCCTGTACTTGTTGGTACTACTTCTGTTGAAGTGAGTGAATTGCTTAGCAGGATGTTGCGCCAGAAACAAATTCCGCATAATGTATTGAATGCAAAACAACATGCGCGTGAAGCACAGATCGTTGCGGAAGCGGGTTTTGCAGGAGCCATTACCATCGCCACCAATATGGCAGGCCGTGGTACGGATATTAAATTAGGGCCTGGCGTAAAAGAAGCCGGTGGATTGGCGATTATTGGTACAGAAAGGCATGAGTCGCGTCGTGTGGACAGGCAGTTGCGCGGACGAGCGGGCAGACAGGGTGATCCGGGTTCTTCACAATTTTTTGTGTCGCTGGAAGATGACCTGATGCGAATGTTCGGTAGCGAGCGTATTGCAAAAGTGATGGACTTTGCAGGATACAAGGAAGGAGAAGTGATCCAGCATAGTATGATCACCAAGTCGATAGAAAGGGCGCAGAAAAAAGTGGAAGAAAATAACTTCGGTATAAGAAAACGTTTGCTTGAATATGATGATGTGATGAACAAGCAACGTACAGTGATCTATGCCAAACGTAATCACGCTTTGTTTGGAGAAAGGCTGGCGCTTGATCTTGACAATGCATTTTATTCAGTTGCAGAAGGGCTTGTGAATTCTTTTAAAGAACAAAATGATCATGAAGGTTTCCGCCTGGCGGTGATCGTAAACTTTGGTGTGGACTCTTCTATTACTGCAGATGAACTGAATCGTAATTCCCAACAGGAATTATCGGAAAGATTATATAATGAATCAATAGGAAATTATCTCCGTAAAAAAGAAGAGACGGCTGCGAATGCTGTACCGGTATTTAAAAATATTCGTTTGCAGCAGGGTAACCATATCGAAAATGTGATCGTTCCTTATACCGATGGAAGAAAATCAATGCAGGTATTGGCAAACCTGGATAAGACATTAAACAGTAAAGGCACAGAACTCGCGAATGCTTTGGAACGAACTGTTACATTGGGATTGATAGATGACGCATGGAAAGAACATTTACGCTCTATGGATGATCTGAAACAAAGTGTGCAGACAGCCACTTACGAACAAAAAGATCCATTGGTGATCTATAAGATGGAAGCGTTCAATCTCTTCAAAACAATGGATGGCGAAGTGAACAGGGATATTGTACAATTCCTGGCACATGCTTCTATTCCGGTGGAAGAAGGAAGTGGGCAGGTAAAAGAAGGACGCAGGCAGAAGACTGATCTGAGTAAAATGCGTGCTAATAAAGATGAAGTAGATGCAGCCGGGCAGGAATATGGCGCCAATGAAAAAGATTATTTTGATCCATCGGCTAATGTGAAACAGGAGCCCGTAAAAGTGGCGCCTAAGATCGGCAGAAATGACCCTTGTCCTTGTGGCAGCGGCAAGAAGTATAAACAGTGCCATGGAAGGGAAAGTTAATAGTTTTTGGTAGGCATCTTTTTCGTATTTTTAATATGGAAAAATAGGCAGGTAATAATAGAAAAATAGACAGGATGACAGCGACGCAATCTCTTAGGATATATGAAACACTAAACAGGCATTTCAAAAACTCAGAAGACGCCAAATTAGTAGTGGAACAAATAGAACAAATTGTGGAAGAAAAAATAGAAGCAAAAAAGAGCGTTTTGCTTGTCAAAGATGATAAAATTGATATTATCGAAAGGATTCATAAGGCAAAAATTGAGACAATTATTTGGATCGTTGGGATAGGGGTTTTGCAATTTATTTTTATTATTCTTTCGAAAAAGATCCTCTGATCTTACGTGAAAAAGATAACTGACCCACAAGACGTAAATCCTTGTGGGTCTTTGTTTTAGGGGCTGCCTCGCCTAACAAAAAGATTATACTTACTTTTGACTCCCTCAATCATTCTTATGACCGCAGAAAAAACAGTGTCTGCCATTCCTGATTTCCGCTTCACACCATCAGTTGACCAGGTGGGTGTGGAAGAAAGGGCTTCGAGGTTCACAAAACGAAGTATTAAGACCGCTTCCAAGGTGAGCGGCCTCAAGCTTGCTTTGAATATGATAGACCTTACCACGCTGGAAGGAAAAGATACCGAAGGAAAAGTAAAACAGCTTTGTTATAAAGCACAACACCTGCACGATGCCTACCCCGGTTTACCAACCGTAGCGGCAATCTGTGTATATCCATCCATGGTGAGTGTGGCAAAAAAAGCATTGGGAGATTCGGGTGTGAAAGTAGCATCTGTGGCAACAGCATTTCCCAGCGGCCAAGCGCCAAGAGATGTGAAAATACGCGACACAAAATTTGCTGTGAATAATGGCGCCGATGAAGTGGACATGGTGATATCAAGAGGAAGATTTTTACAGGGTGATTATAATTTTGTGTTTGATGAAATTGCCGCCATCAAAGAAGCCTGTGGTGATGCAAGATTGAAAGTGATACTGGAAACAGGTGAGCTGGGTACCTATGATAAAGTGCGCAAGGCAAGTGATATTGCCATGTATGCCGGCGCTGATTTTATTAAAACATCCACAGGGAAAATTTCTCCTGCCGCAACTATCCCTGTTACTTTGGTGATGCTGGAAGCGATCAGGGATTTTTATTATAAGACGGGAAAGATGATCGCGATGAAACCTGCGGGCGGAATTTCAAAATCAAAACTGGCATTGCATTATTTAGTGATGCTGAAAGAAACATTAGGCGATGCATGGATGAATAATCATTGGTTCCGTTTTGGTGCCAGCAGCCTGGCGAATGATCTGTTAATGCAGTTGATGAAAGATAAAACAGGTGTGTACCAGTCGGGGAATTATTTTTCGTTGGACTAGGGTTAAGAAATTAAAAGGTGAACCGCAGAGACGGGGAGGTACGCAGAGTAATTCTCAGCAAAACTCCCTATCTCCCCGTCACCCCGGTGAAAAAAGCATAAACAAGCCGGTTACTAAAATAAAATAAACGAAATGGCTACAAGAAAAAACAATACTCTCAAACTTTCCTTCGAGACAGGCTGGAAGTACGATCCTGCGCCGGAAAGTAAGAGCAGTGCCAAGATCGACCCGAGGTATGAGCTTTTCATCAATGGGAAGTTTGAGAAACCATTGAGCAAAAAATATTTTAATACGATCAACCCGGCGACAGAAGAAAAATTGTCTGAAGTGGCTGATGCAAATGTAGCGGATGTTAACAAAGCAGTGAAAGCAGCAAGGAATGCGTATGACAAAGTATGGAAGAAAATGCCTCCAAAAGAAAGGGCAAAATATATTTACCGCATTGCAAGAATGATACAGGAAAGAGCAAGGGAATTTTCTGTGATCGAAACATTAGATGGTGGCAAACCCATTCGTGAATCACGTGATGTAGATATTCCATTGGTGGCAAATCATTTCTTTTATTATGCAGGATGGGCCGATAAACTGGAATATGCTTTTCCAAACAGAACAGCGTCACCGTTGGGTGTTGCAGGGCAGATCATTCCATGGAATTTTCCTTTGCTAATGGCTGCGTGGAAAATTGCGCCGGCACTGGCAACAGGGAATACAGTGGTATTGAAACCTGCAGAAACCACGCCACTCACGGCTTTGAAGCTTGCTGAAATTATCCAGGAAGCAGACCTGCCTCCGGGTGTGGTAAATATTATTACGGGTGCGGGTGCTACGGGTGCTGCAATTGTAAACCATCCTGACATCAATAAGATTGCATTTACCGGATCAACTGATGTAGGTAAACTGATACAAAGAGCAGTTGCAGGAACAAATAAGAAAGTAACACTTGAATTAGGTGGTAAAGCGGCTAATATCATTTTTGATGATGCACCGATTGACCAGGCAGTGGAAGGAATTATTAATGGCATCTTTTTTAACCAGGGACATGTATGCTGCGCGGGCTCGCGTTTGTTTGTGCAGGAATCGGTTTATAAAGAAGTGATCCGCAAATTAAAAGACAGGCTGGAAACATTGATCGTGGGTGATCCGATGGATAAGAATACAGATGTGGGCGCTATCAATTCCAAACAACAACTCAGTAACATTCATAAATATCTGAAGATCGGCCAACAGGAAGGTGCAGAGATGTACCAGAGTTCTTGTCCATTACCTTCAAAAGGATTTTTCTGCAGGCCAACTTTATTTACTGGCGTATCACAATCGCACCGCATATCGCAGGAAGAAATATTCGGGCCGGTATTAGCCATACAATCTTTCCGTACAGATGATGAAGTGATAGAAAAAGCGAATAACACGCCATTTGGATTATCGGCTGGAGTATGGACGGACAAAGGTTCTAAAATATTCAACCTCACCACGAAAATGCGAGCGGGTGTAATTTGGGCAAACACGTATAATAAGTTTGATCCCACTTCACCGTTCGGCGGATATAAAGAAAGTGGTTACGGAAGAGAAGGTGGTTTACATGGATTATCTGCTTATGTGAATTTGACTTAACCACAAGGGGCATGAGGGACAAAGGGGACAGTGGATAAGAAATAAAAATTATGATATTAATGTATAAAGAACAAAATCGACTTTAATCAATGCCTTTGTGCCTTCATTGTGGCCATCGTGTTTAAATCTTTTGATTATGCCAAGACTCGAAGTATTAAAAACGTACAAGATCTATATCGGCGGGCAATTTCCGCGGACAGAATCAGGGCGTTTTTATATCGTAAAAAATAAAAAAGGCGTTAACCTCGCAAATGTATGCCTGAGCTCACGCAAAGATTTCAGGGACGCAGTAGTGGCGGCGCGCGGCGCTTTTGGCGGATGGGCTGCAAAAGCTGCATTCAACCGCGGGCAAATATTATATCGCATTGCAGAAATGCTGGAAGGAAGAAAAGCACAATTTATTGATGAGTTGATCAAACAGGATAGCTCGGCTGCTGATGCAGAGAATGAAGTGAATCTTTGTATTGAACGATTGATCTATTATGCAGGCTGGTGCGATAAATTCCAGCAATTGTTTGGTTCAATCAACCCGGTTGCTTCTTCACATTTTAATTTCTCTGTTCCTGAAGCAACGGGAGTGGTGGCTGCTATTGCTCCGCAGAATACTGGTTTGCTGGGGTTGGTTTCTGTTGTTGCTCCAATTATCGCAGGCGGTAATTCAACGGTTGTTCTTGCTTCTGAGTCCAAGCCATTGTGTGCAGTAACATTTGCTGAAGTATTAAATTCATCTGATGTGCCCGGCGGAGTAGTAAATATTCTTACGGGTAAACCATCTGAACTGGTAAAATATTTTGCCGACCATATGGACGTGAATGCAACCGTGTATTGTGAGAAAGATGGTGAGACGCAAAAACTCATCAAAGAAAAAGCATCACTCAATGTAAAAAGAGTGGTGTTGTATGATAAGATAAACTGGCAAAGTGATGAAGGCCAATCACCTTATTTTATCATGGATACACAGGAGATCAAAACCACCTGGCACCCTATTGAAAATATCGGTGGTGCAAAAGCAGGGTATTGATTTGAATCTTAAGATACAAATGAAAAAAATATTTTGTTCCATATTGCTATTGACGATGATCACAGCTTTGCATGCAAGTGATACGATCGTTGTTAAAAAAGGCCCAAGGCTGGATGTGCTCACGGCAAAACAGGCTCAGATAAACAAACGTGCAGCTTCCATGACAAGCGCTGGCATGTACAAGGGTTTCAGGGTACAGGTGATAAGTACCAATAGCAGGGATGAAGCGTTTAAAATAAAGGCCGACCTGCTTACTAAATTCCCGGATCAAAAAACATATACTTTGTTTCAATCGCCATTTTTCAAAGTTCGGATAGGAAATTTTCTTAAAAAAGAAGATGCAGATAAATTCCGCAAACAACTGAGTGCTTTATTTCCCGGCGGTGTTTATATTGTTGAAGATGCAATAGATTATACACCTAAAGGGGATGAGGAACCGGTTGCACAATAATTGTAAGTATGCTTAAAGACAAGATCAAAAAATCTGCCACTCAATATTCTGATGAATTTATCAGCATCCGTCACCACCTGCACGCAAACCCGGAATTGAGTTATAAAGAATTTGAAACATCCGCTTTTGTTCAATCAAAATTAAAAGAGTTTGGTATCTCGTTTGAAGTGATGGCAGATACGGGTGTAGTGGGTATCATCAAAGGAAAAAATCATGACAGCCGCGTGATCGCTCTGCGCGCTGATATGGATGCATTGCCGATCAGGGAAGAAAATGATGTTCCTTATAGATCAACAAAAGATGGTGTGATGCATGCTTGCGGGCATGATGTGCATACGACTATTTTATTGGGAGCTTCTAAAATTTTAAATGAATTGAAAGGAGAGTGGGAAGGAACAGTAAAACTGATCTTTCAGCCCGGTGAAGAACGCAACCCCGGTGGCGCCAGCTATATGATACGCGATGGTGCATTGGAAAATCCAAAACCACAAGCTATTATTGGATTACACGTTCACCCCGGACTGGATACAGGCAAGTTAAGTTTTAGAAAAGGAAGAGTGATGGCCAGTGCGGATGAAATTTATATCACCATTAAAGGCAAAGGCGGACATGCAGCAGCGCCACATCTTACTGCTGATACTATATTGATCGCATCTGAGTTGATCACCAGCCTGCAACAGGTCATTTCACGCAATAGAAATCCATTATCGCCTTCCGTGTTATCAATTTGTTCTTTCCAGGGTGGCCACACAACAAACGTAATTCCCAGTGAAGTAAAATTGATGGGAACCTTTCGTGCAATGGATGAAGCATGGCGCTTTAAAGCACATGAACTGATCCGCAAACATGCAACAGGATTAGTGGAATCTATGGGAGCTGAAATTGATTTGCATATTGATGTAGGCTACCCGACAGTTGATAACGATCCTGCATTTACAGAAACAGCCTGGAAACTGGCAGATGAATTCATGGAAAAAGAAAATGTATCTGAAACTGAAATGCGGATGGGTGCAGAAGACTTTGGATATTATACGCAATTGATACCGGGATGTTTTTACCGCCTGGGTGTTCGTAATGAAGCAAAAGGGATCGTTCATAATGTTCATACGCCAAAATTTAATATTGATGAAAATGCTATCGCAATTGGTATAGGCATGATGGCTTGGTTGGGAGCAAGTGTCGTTATTGAGTAAAATATTTTTTCCTCTAAAACTTTATTGCATGAGACCACTCTATTCAAAACTTTTCTTTCTTTCCTTTTTTTCTTTGCTGTTATTGAATGCAGTTGGGCAGTCGCGCCCTGCTGATCAGTACGATAAAAAGGAAGTGATGATCACCATGCGCGATGGTATGCGTTTACATACAGTGGTGTTCACTCCAAAAAATCAAACAACCGCATTGCCATTTTTACTATTGCGCACACCTTATGGTGTGAATGGCTATCCAAGCCCTGAGAGAATCGAATATGTGAGGGATATGGCAGAAGATGGTTACATATTTGTTTACCAGGATATACGCGGCCGTTATCTCTCTGATGGAAAATTTGAAATGCAACGATTTACCCGTGATAAGCACGACAAGAAAGCTATTGATGAAAGCACAGATACCTATGACACAATAGACTGGTTACTGGCCAATATCAGTAATAATAATGGCAAAGCCGGTATGTATGGCGTTTCTTATGATGGGTGGACTGCTGTAATGGGTGCTATTGATCCACACCCTGCATTAAAAGCGGTATCTGAACAGGCAACACCCGCTGATATGTTTTTGGGAGACGATTTTCATCATAATGGCGCTTTTCGTTTGAGTTATGGATTTGAATATGCTTTTATGGAAGAGGCTTCTAAAACAGATACATTATTCCCTTTCAGCAGTTATGATACGTATGATTGGTATTTGAAACTCGGCCCCCTCTCAAACGTTAATAAAAAATATTTTTTCAATAAGCTTCCATCATGGAATGATTTTACAAAGCATCCTAACAATGATGCTTTCTGGCAGAAACAGGCATTGTCGGCCAGGCTTGATTCTCCCCGCGTAGCCATCATGAATGTAGCCGGCTGGTGGGATCAGGAAGATTTCTACGGCCCGCAAAAAGCTTATGAGACCTGGGAGAAAAAAGATGCAGGGCATAAAAATTTTATTGTCATCGGCCCATGGAACCATGGTGGCTGGGGACGAGGCCCGGGCAATAAATTAGGGAATATCAATTTTGATGTTGCCACAGGAACTGATTTCAGAAAAGACATCCAGGCAAAATGGTTTGCATATTATTTAAAGGGAAAAGGGGATGGC
>CAISDV010000096.1 GCA_903884185.1 uncultured Chitinophagaceae bacterium
AAGCCAGGTTTTGAGCAGTTTCCTTACCCAACTTCACCAAAAGCAAGTCATACAACCTCGTAATGGAAATAGCACTCATAAGAATATTATTATTTCACAAAAATAATCCTTTTAATATAACAATGTTTCAGTATTATCACTCAGTATAAAGCACATAAACGGCGTGGTAATTGCAGGAACCTTTACATTTGATACAGAATCTCTCAGTATGAAATTGCTTGTTATCAATATCGCCCGCTTGGTGAATACACGTAAGGAAACTAAATTGTTGCGCGGAAAAGAACTGGCCGAACTACCCATTATTGAAAACGCTTTTTTAGTAATTGATAATGGAAGAATTGAGAACTATGGAAGCATGTCCAACGTTCCGGTTATTGATGCAACTATTATAGATGCACAACATGCCACTGTTTTGCCTGCGTGGTGCGATAGTCATACCCATCTTGTGTTTGCCACGAGCAGGGAAAAAGAATTTGTTGATAAATTAAAAGGATTGAGTTATGCGGAGATCGCAGCAAAAGGCGGAGGCATTCTTCAATCAGCCCAAAAATTAAATGAAACTTCAGAGGAAGAATTATTTAATATGGCATTGATAAGATTGAAAGAAGTGATCAATACCGGCACCGGCGCAATAGAAATAAAAAGTGGATATGGATTAACAGTGGAAGGTGAATTAAAAATGTTGCGTGTTATAAAAAGGCTGAAAGAAAGATCACCTATTCCCATACGCGCTAGTTTTCTTGGCGCACATGCTTATCCGATTGCTTTTAAAAATAACCACAAAGAATATATTGATTCTATCATTAATGAAATGCTTCCAATGATAGCTAAAGAGAAACTGGCTGATTATATTGATGTGTTCTGTGAGGATGGTTTTTTTAGCCGGGATGAAACAGAAACTATTTGTAAAGCAGGAATAAAATATGGATTACAGGCGAAGATCCATGCCAATCAATTAAGCTTATCTGGCGGTGTAGAAGCCGGAGTAAAACTGGAAGCGGTTTCTGTAGATCACCTGGAAGTGATGAATGAGGGTACCATAGAATGCCTGGCAAATTCCGCTACGATTGGAACGATGTTACCAACTGCTGCTTTCTTTCTGAGAATGCCTTTCCCACCTGCAAGAAAAATGATTGATGCAGGCGCTGCTATTGCCATTGCATCTGATTTTAATCCTGGCTCATCACCCAGCGGTAATATGAACCTGGTGGTGGCCATGAGTTGCATTCAAATGAAAATGTTACCCGAAGAAGCCATTAATGCAGCTACCATCAATGGGGCACAGGCAATGGGACTGGGAGAGGAGCTGGGCAGCATTACCATCGGCAAAAGGGCTAACCTCATCTTCACAAAACCCATTCCATCACTGGCTTACCTGCCTTATTCATTCGGCTCCAACCTCATAGATAAAGTAATGATCAATGGCGAATTTCAAAGCGCTGAATAACCAATAGAAAAACTTATATTTATTCAATGAAGCATTTCAGGTTTTATAATAAACAGGATGTTCTCTCTCTTACCAAAATGCGTCGCTTTGAAACAAAGCTTGGCGAGAGGTTACAAGTGATCACTAATGCCAATGACCTGGAATTAAGTTTGAAAAGTTCTTCTGCAAAATTTGTTTTAATAGGTGTGCCGGAAGATATAGGTGTGAAGGCCAATCTCGGTATAGGCGGCACGGATAGTGCATGGGAACCATTTCTTCGTTCCTTCCTGAATATTCAAAGCAATGATTTTTTAGATGGGAATGAAGTATTGTTATTAGGTCATTTTGATTTTTCAGATGTGCAGAAACTGATCGGCAGTCATGCACATGATGCCGATGAACAATTACTGGCTTACCGCCATGCAGTGAATATGGTGGATGATGAAGTAGAGCAGCTGATCCATATCATTACCCAAAATAAAAAATTACCGATCGTTATTGGCGGCGGGCATAACAATGCCTATCCCTGTATCAAAGGCGCAGCTAAAGGATGGTATAAGGCAGGAGTGATACCTATTGCACAGATCAATGCTATTAATTTAGATGCACATGCTGATTACCGTCCGGCTGAAGGAAGGCATAGTGGCAATGCTTTTCGCTACGCGGATGAAGACGGTTATCTCGAAAAATATTGCGTAGTGGGATTACATGAAAATTATATCACTCAGAATACGTGGATGGATATTGTGAACAATCCATTCATCGACTGCATCACATTTGAAGATATTTTTCTTCATGAAAAAAGAAATTTTATACAAGCAGTGGCACACGCTACCGGTTTTACAGAAGATACACTGGTGGGAATTGAACTCGACCTTGATTGCATAGAACATACACTCAGCAGCGCTGCTACACCTATTGGCATTACTGTGCATCATGCCAGGCAATATCTTCATTTCACTGCCTGCGACAGCAAACCGGCGTACTTACATATTTGTGAAGGTGCTACAAAACTGGCAGATGGGAGAGAAGATGGTTCTACCGGGAAACTGATCAGTTATCTCGTGAGCGATTTTGTAAAAGCAATCTTGTCGCAATTGAATAGTTGATCGATCACTATTTCTCCAACTCCATGATCTTTTCAAACAGTTCTTCATATTGCTTAACGGCAACGGTCAATTGCTGCTGGACTGTTTTATAATCTTTCTCCAATTGAGCAAACTGTGCCGGGTTTTTATAACTGTCGGGGCTGGCAAGATCCAGCTCTGCCTGCTCTTTTTTCTGATTGAGTTGCGCCACCTGGTCTTCCACACCCTGAAACTGTTTTTGTAGCCGCTGTAATTCTTTTTTGTTGGTGTTGATGGGTTGTGGCTGAGATGCAGTTGCTGGTTGCTTGTTACTGGTTACTGGCTTGGGAGCAGGCGTCTCTGCTGACTTGCTCTCTTCTTTGGCCAAAGTTCTTTTTCTCTCTTCCATTCTTTTCTTCCATTCCACCCATTCTGTATAAGTTCCCTTGAATTCTTTTACTTCATGGTCAACGATCTCCCATATTTTATTGGCTGTTTTGGAGATGAAGAAACGGTCATGGCTCACGAGTAAATAACTGCCTTCATATTTATTTAATGATTCGGCAAGTAATTCAACCGAATGCATGTCAAGGTGATTGGTAGGTTCATCCAGCAATAAAAAATTACTCCGGCTTACAATTACTTTGGCGAGCGCCACCCTTGCTTTTTCACCACCACTTAATACTTTGATCTTTTTATCTGAATCATCGCCGCTAAAAAGAAAACAACCTAATAAACTGCGTAATTCAAGTTCGGTTTTGTTGCTGCCGCACTCTTTCATTTCTTCCAGGATGGTATTATTTACATTCAGCGCTTCCAGCTGGTGCTGCGCATAAAAACTCTCTTCTACATTATGTCCCCAGTTTCTTTCTCCTTCATATTTTTCTGTTCCTGCAATGATTCGCAGCAGTGTTGATTTACCCTTTCCATTGGCACCGATTAAAGCGATCTTATCTCCCCGGTTAATTTCTGCATGTGCATTCTCAACGATCTTGATATCGCCGAAACTCTTGGTAATATGTTTCAATTCGCAAATGACCCTACCCGGTTGTTTATCTACCTGGAAATTGATACGGATATTCGGCCTTTCAATTTCTACCTGTTCTATTCTTTCTATTTTATCGAGCCGCTTCATAGCACTCTGTGCCGCTGCAGCCTTACTGGCTTTGGCTTTGAAACGTTCTATAAATCTTTCCTGCTGGCGGATATAATCTTTCTGGTTTTCGTATGCCCTTTGCTGCAGTTCGATCCTTATTTGTTTTTCCTTTTCATAAAATTCATAATCACCAGTATAAATATGCAGTTCCTGCTGGTAGAGTTCTACGATCTTGTTCACCATCCGGTTAAGAAAATATTTATCATGGCTCACGATTACTACACTGCCCTGGTAATGCTGCAAATATTTTTCGAGCCATTCGATAGAAGGAAGGTCAAGGTGATTGGTAGGTTCATCCAACAATAATACATCAGGCTGCTGCAGGATCATTTTTGCAAGCAATACCCTCATACGCCAACCTCCGCTGAATTCTTTGTAAGGGCGCAGTAAATGTTCATTTTCAAACCCCAATCCCTGTAATACTTCTTCTGTTTTGTGATGAATATTATAACCACCCAATACTTCCAGCTCATGTAGTTTATCGGTGTAAACGATCAGTAATTTTTCATCGGATGTTTCTTCCAGTTCTTTTCCCAGTTTTTCAATTTCCTTCTCCAGTTGTTTCACTCTTTCAAAAGCACCCATGGCCACTTCAAGAATGGAATCGTTGGTATCAAAGCTCAGCAGGTCCTGGTGCAGGTAGCCAATAGTGGTATCACGGCCCTTTTCAACAGTGCCTTTTGAAGGAAGGTATTCGCCTACCAGCACTTTCAGCAAGGTAGATTTGCCTGTACCGTTATAGCCTATGAGGCCGATACGTTCTCCCGGATGAATATGCCAGGTTGCGTTTTCTACAATGACCCTTGCCCCAAATTCGAATGTGAGATCCTGTAATCCTATTAGCATTGCGCTTAAAAATTTAGCGCTGCAAAGGTAATTGGATGCTGAGTACATTTTCATTTACTTTTGTGGGATAATTTTATGCGATGAAAAAACTATTAGTATTTACGGCTTTAACTGCTGCTATGGCCTGTGGAAGCAGTGACCAGCAAGCTAAAGAGGAGAAACCCCAGGGACCACTTTCAAAAAGCGCCAACCCTGAGTCTTTTAATACTGCTTTTGGTAAACTCCTTAGTGATTATTATCATTTAAAAGATGGTTTTGTGAGCGAGAATGATACAGCCATCACATTGTATGCAAAGAACCTTGTAAAAGATGCCGATAGCCTGAATCCAAAGCAACTCAAAGCGGATACTGTGATCGTTGCCACAGCAGTTACATATGCACAGGGCATTTCAGCCGAATTAAAAGGCCTATTGGGGGAAAAGAATATTGATGCCAAGCGCAAATCTTTTGAAATGGTAGGTAAACAGCTATATGACCTTATACGGACCGTTCAATACGACAGAGAGATCGTTTATCATGAATACTGCCCAATGGCATTTAATGATGAGGGCGCAGATTGGCTCAGTAATTCATCTGATATCCGCAATCCATATATTCCTAAAAAAATGCTCACTTGCGGAGAGGTCAAAGATTCTATTAACTACATAAAAAAATAAATTATGATAGATGTTACCATGGTTACCACTTCTACATCGTTAGATGGGTACCGCGTTGTTAAGACCCTTGGAGTTGTTCGTGGCATTACTGTCCGTTCCAGGAGTATCCTCGGAAACCTCGCCGGTGGCTTTCAATCACTTTTGGGTGGCCGCCTTTCTATTTATGTAGAACTCTGTGAAACTACCAG
>CAISDV010000097.1 GCA_903884185.1 uncultured Chitinophagaceae bacterium
TAATTGTCTTTTTATATATTAATGAAAACAAGAAAAGGGCCATTTACATTACATTGGCTACTGTTGCCATATCGGTACTTTTTATAGCGATCAGGACATATATTTTGACAAAATACAAAGTGAACGATACGTTTTCCGTTGCTTTTTTTGATAATCCATTGGTTGCATACGATTTGAATCATCGGTTAGCTACTGCGATCTTTATCCTTGGAAAGTATTTGATGCTATTGTTGATCCCTTACCCACTTATCAGCGATTACGCCTATAATAGTATTCCTGTACACGCTATTGGAGATGCGTCGGTTTTGATTTGGCTGGTTGTACATATTACTATGGTATCAGCGGGTGTGTATTTAGCGCTTAAAAAGAAAAAAAATTATTGGGCATTCGGGATATTATTCTATCTGTTTACGATCGCCTTATTCTCAAATATCGTTTTTTTAATTGGCGCAGAAATGGCAGAGCGCTTTCTTTTTTTACCATCTGCCGGCTTTTGCTTGCTGCTTGCGCTTGCTTTGGAGAAATGGATAACCGGACCGGCGACCGTCAATGAAATACTAAAAAGCACTAAGGCGTGGGTCGTGCTTGCGCCTATACTGCTTGTTTTTTGCAGTATTATTGTTATAAGAAATGGCGAATGGAAGGACAACGCGACCTTATTTAAGGCAGATCTTGCTAAAGCACCAGGTGATTGCCGGCTTTATTATAATGTGAGCAGCGAGCTGTTAATAGGCTCGTATTACAAGGAGACGATACCGGCGGCAAAACAACAGATACTGAATAAGGGCATTTCAATTATGAGGCAGTCATTGGCTATATATCCGAGGCAAATGAACGCTAATACGAGGCTGGCTTACGCCTACTTTCTTGACCATAAATACGATTCATCTGAATATTATAACCTGGCTGCTTTGGAATTAATACCCGATGACAGCGTTGCATTATCAAATCTTACCGGCGTTTATTTTGCACAGCACAGGGACACAGCGGCGCTGGCCATATGCAAAAAAATGATCGCAAAGTACCCCGATAATTACTCTTTCTATTTTAATGCAGGGGTGTGCAATTATTTTATGCACCAGTACGATTCCGCAATTATATATTTTCAGAAAACGCTGCAACTTAATCCTGATCTGAACAAGGCCCGTGAGCTGATGGCTGATGCAAACAAGCAACGCGGGGCGGGTGAAAAATAACACAGGGCATGAGAGACCTCTCCCCGGCCCTCTCCGAAGGAGAGGGTGAAGTAGAATGAGTTACGTATAAAATCTCTTTCAAAGAGCCTGCCTGCTGCAGGCAGGTTTATGAGAAGCAAATTGCTTACTCAGGAAGATTTCTTCGATTGGTTTTTTTAATAAAATTGATAGCCGGTCATAAGCAAATGGTATTATTTTTTGGATTATTTTTTCACAAAAAGCATGGTGAATATTGTGAGCGGGAAGCAGGCGTTTTCGGCAGAATCAGAACTGTGCCGATAATACAAACCAAATTTTTTTTCAAAAATTACAATAAGTTCTTAATAGCTTAATGTTTTGATAATATTGCCAGTGGCTCATTTGCAAGGCATTAACAACAAGTGACTTGTGCATTTTTTCGTAACGATTTGTTCATAGTTGCATAACATAGGAACCTTGGTTTGGTAACATTTCATGGGCATATTTGCGGTCTAAAAATCTCCCCCGATTATGTTACGAGCATTACACACCAAGTTTGCGAAATCACTTGCCTGCGCCAGTA
>CAISDV010000098.1 GCA_903884185.1 uncultured Chitinophagaceae bacterium
AAATATTCTGCTTTTATCTTTTCCAGGTTATCCTTTTTACTGAAGAGGTCATAATACTCGTCAACATCAATATTTACATTTTCCTTGTTAACATATATAGGCCCCGAAACGGAACTGCTTTCTTCGTTCTCGAATAAAGAAGTGCGGATCACTCCATTCACATTAGCCCCGGCCTGCAGCATACATTTCTTCTGGCAGATCACATTGCCGTCTATTGTGCCCCCGATCATTATTTCATGGCAAAGGATATCACCGTTTACAGATGCGTTCTTATCAACCACCACTTTATTATTGCAGAAAATGATCCCTTTAAAATCGCCCTCAATGCGAATGGCTGAAGCTGTTTTAATGATGCCAAAGTACACGCCGCCTGATACCACCACCATGGCGGGGAGCATATCTGCAGGCTTCTCTTTCTTCTTAAACAGCATAATAAATGAGTTAAGGCGGGTTATAAATGTAACCCAATTTGCCTGATTTCCTATGAAACCGGGAACGTTTTTAAGGATTTCCGAAAAAAATAATATTCAAATCATTTTAAATCTCCCGTAAAATCAGTAACCTTATGAACTGAATCCGGCTCTATTTTCTTCCACCCTCAAAATCTTTGCATATGAACAAGTTCAGGGAACAGATCCTGCATGACCCCAATTCAAGTTTTAACTCTCCAGGTTTCCAGGAGGACAAACAATTGTTTATCACCCGGTCAACCAACATCTCCGGGATATTGGATTCCGAAAATGATATTATCCTTGATGGTAATTTCAGTGGTGTGTTATACAGTAGAAAAACAGTGCATATCACTCCCACCGGAATAGTGAAAGGCGTGATCATCTGCAATGAAATTAAAGTGGAAGGCGAACTGGAAGGTTCTGTATATGGATTAAAAGTAAACCTCTGCAAGGATTCGATATTGAAGGGAACTATTTATTGCACCATCATCAATACCGAAATGAACCAGTTTGTTGAGGCAAACATTAAATTATTAAGCCTGGAGAATTCTGTGTTCGATGCTACCTCTGCCGACCTGTTTGCACAATTGAAAGATGTGTTTGGAAAAAACAATAAGGATAATAATTATCTCACCATCTTCCAGGAAAAACTGGATGAGGTTAAACCTTCTACCAAATTTTATCACCAGACCATTTATGTAACGCCGGTGAGTGATTATGCGAGCGAGACAGAGAGATCGCCAGAGAGTGAGAATTAAATAAGATTTTTATTTTAAACCCTCCAAGGGTTTTAAACCCTTGGAGGGTTTAAAATAACTCTTGGAGGGTTTTAACCCTCCAAGGGTTAGTGGACCTGAGCGGGCTCGAACCGCTGTCCAAACATACTCGCCATAGGCTTTCTACATGCTTATTTCATTATTGCTTGTCGGCAAACAGCAGGAAACGAACGAACCAACTGCCTGCTTAGCTGAATGTTCTTTTGCAACAGTCACAGCCTTCTGTTACAGCAACCTGTTTTGTTTTGAGTCGGCGGCAGAACGTGGTAACAGGTGAACCTGCTCCGCGGCCCGAATGACTAGCTAATCACTGATTAGGCAGCCATGGCATACTGAGTATTGCCATTTGAGTTTGTGAGTATTCAGATTAAAGTGCTGACCACCCAACGCACTGCATGCTTGCACCTACCGCAACTTATGCTGTCAAAACCAATACAGGCCCGGTAGAACGAACTGCAAAATTACTGAATTAATAATTGATTGACTTACTTAAACAATCTCCATACATCCAGCCCGAGTGCATAGGCCATCAATCCTAATAAAAGGATCATACCCACCATCTGCGCGTACTCCATGAATTTATCACTTGGCTTTCTGCCGGTGATGATCTCTATCAATGTAAATAATGCATGTCCCCCATCCAGTGCAGGGATCGGCAGTATATTCATGAAAGCAAGGATAATAGAGAAGATGCCCGTGAGCTTCCAGAACCGTTCCCAGTCCCACACAGCCGGGAAAGTATTTCCAATGCCTACAATACCACGTAAACTTTCATTTGCATTTTGTTTCCCGGTGAATAATTGCCTTAAGCCTGTCATATAATTCCCAAGTGTTTCAAAACACCCCTTGAAGCCTACAGACAATGATTCCCCGAACGAATATGTTTTCTTGAAAATGCCAAATATTTTGCTGGGGGCTTTGGGGTAGAATCCAACCTTACCATCTTTTAAATAGCATCTTATATGAACAGAATCTTTACCACGTATAGCAGTAAGGTTCACTATTGAATCTTTATACTGTGCCCTGTATTTGATAAAGTCATTATAATAAGCAAATAAATGCTGGTTGATCCCTACAAGCGTATCCCCCTTTTGCAAACTTCCACTTGTAAATGCTGCAGTAGGTTCTATCGAGTCTATAATGGTTGGGAAACGTGGCTCCACAAGATCCTTGTCAGCATTTTTATCCCTGGTAAGGTTTTTAAGAAAACCATCTGGTATACTGATATCCAATGACTGGCCATCACGCAGAATTTGCATTGTCTTTGGCTCTTTCAACATGATATCTCTTTCGATAGCATCAAAATTCTCAACTGCCACATGATCAAGTGCAATAATGTTATCTCCGTCTTTGATACCTATACTTTTGGCCAATGAATCTGCATGCACGCCATAGCTTAAGTTTTTTGCAGGTAGGTATTCCTGGCCCCACTTCCAGGTAATGCCAATAAAGATGATGATCGCCAATGCAATATTCATGATCACCCCTGCTACCATGATGATCAAACGCTGCCAGGCCGGCTTTGCACGAAACTCATAAGGCTGAGGCGGCAGTTTCATCTGCTCTTTGTCCATGCTCTCGTCTATCATCCCTGATATCTTCACATAGCCGCCAAAGGGAATCCAGCCAATACCATATTCCGTATCGCCTTTTTTCTTTTTCCAGATACTGAACCAGGGATCAAAGAAGAGATAGAATTTTTCTACCCGGCATTTAAACCAGCGGGCCGTAATAAAATGCCCGAGTTCATGCAGTGTAACTAAAATAGAAAAAGATAAAATGAATTGTGCGGCTTTAACTCCTACACCAGCCCAGTCGATCACTAATAATGTCATAATCACTTATCCCGCAAGGGAAATATTTTAATGAATAATTGTTTTATAAGATGGTTACATCTGAATCAGAGAAGCCGCAAAATTACGGGCTTCCCCGTCGGTTTCAAAGTATTCTTCGAGGGTGGGTTTTTCAATGAATGTAATGGTGTTCATGGCCCTTTCCACTATCTCTGTCATATCCAAAAAGCCAATACGGTTACGCAAAAATGCATATACGGCAATTTCGTTGGCTGCATTTAAAATACAGGGCAGGTTACCCCCTTTATTCAATGCTTCTGTTGCCAATGCCAGGTTGCGGAAAGTTTTTATATCGGGTTCTTCAAAACTGAGGGTATTTGGTTTTTTAAAATCATAACGCGGAAATGTATTGGGTATGCGTTGCGGAAATGCCAGCGCATATTGAATAGGCAATTTCATATCGGGCAATCCCATTTGCGCTTTGATGCTTCCATCCTGGAACTGCACCATGCTGTGAATAATACTTTGCGGATGTATCATCACCTGTATCTGGTCGGGCTGCAGGTTGAACAACCACCTGGCTTCTATCATTTCCAAACCCTTATTCATTAAAGTAGCAGAGTCAATGGTAACCTTTGCACCCATCTGCCAGTTGGGATGTTGCAGCGCATGGTCGCGTTTTACATTCACCAAAAAATTTGGTTTCTTGCCAAAGAAGGGGCCACCACTTGCAGTAAGGATTACCTTCTCGATCTTATTTCTTCCTTCACCTACGAGGCATTGAAAGATAGCGGAGTGTTCACTGTCTACAGGTATCACTGCTACTTTTTTTGCGAATGCTTTTTGCATGACAATATCACCCGCCACTACCAATGTTTCTTTATTGGCCAAAGCAATGGGCTTTTCATTATCGATGGCTTTTAATGTTGGCTTCAGTCCTGCATAACCTACGATCGCAGCAAGCATCATATCATAACAATTCATGGCTGCTACTTCTTCCAGCGCTTTCTCGCCGCAGAAAACTTTTACGTGTGTATTGGCTAGTGATTGTTTTACATGCAGGTATTTTTTATCATCCCCTATTACCACGCAATTGGGGTTGAATTGCAATGCCTGTTTGATGAGCAATTCATCATTTGTTTGTGCAGTAAGTATTTCAGCTGAAAATTTATCAGGATTGGCGGCGATCACAGACAGTGCCTGTGTACCGATAGATCCTGTTGACCCGAATATGGCAATGCGTTTCTTTGGCGTCATTTAGTAACCTGTTTGTAACAAGGAACTACAAATTAAAGGAATCCATCGTAAGTAGAAGCACAATATCGTTAAAAGATCATCTTGATAAGAACGGCTGCAAACCATCTGCAATGGCCCGTTCATTATTAAGCCTTGGTACTTTGTTTTGTCCGCCCAATTTGCCAACAGACCTCATATAACCTATAAAGCCATCCCTGCGCAGTTTTCTTATTTGTAAGGGTTGAAGAATATTGCCGCGGATAAGGTCATCATAATAAGTATTCTTCCCTCTCAGGTTGTGATCTAATTTCAGGCTGAATGACCGCATATCTGCAGGTTCGTTCTCAAATTCAATGAACCATTCATGGTAACTCTTCCCTTCGCCCTGCTGCACAAAAGGAGCAACAGTGAACTCGGTTATTTTTACATTCTCTTCTGCAGCAGTTTTTAATAAAGCATATTCTACTTCTTCACCAATCACATGTTCGCCAAAGGCAGAGATAAAATGTTTTGTTCTTCCTGTCACCACCAAACGATATGGGTTGATGCTGACAAATTTTACGGTGTCACCAAGATCGTATCCCCATAAACCCGCATTGCTGTTGATGACCAACGCATAATCAACTCCCGGTTTTACATCCCTTAAACTTAAACGGGCAGGGTTTTCATTAAATATTTCAGCAGAAGGAACAAACTCATAATAGATACCACTGTTGGTGTTCAGCAATAAGCCTTCTTCTTTTTGTGAGTCCTGGAAAGCAAAGAAGCCTTCGCTTGCAGGGAATAGTTCAATACTGTCTATCTTCCTGCCAATGCTTTCAAACAGTTTTGCTTTGTAGGGTTCAAAGTTTACGCCGCCCTGTACCATGAGGTTAAAATGAGGAAACAGTTCTCCAATTTTTTTTCCGCTTCTTTCAGTCAGCCTGTCAAAATACATTTGCATCCATGGTGGTATACCGCTAATGAGTGTCATATCCTGGCCAATGGTCTCATCAACAATTTTATCGAGTTTGATTTCCCAATCTTCAATGCAATTGGTTTCATAAGTTGGTAATTGGTTACCGCGGAGGTATTTAGGGATATGATGGTTTACTATGCCGCTTAATCTTCCGGTTGGAATGCCACCGATCCTTTCCAGTTCAGGTGAACCACTTAAAAAGATCATCTTCCCACTCGCAAAATCATAATTGCCTGTTTCAGCCATATAACACAGCAAGGCATTGCGTGCAGTATTCATATGATTGGGGAGCGAATCTTTTGTGATAGGGATATACTTTGTGCCACTCGTAGTTCCGCTTGTTTTTGCGAAGTATGCCGGCTTGCCTTTCCAT
>CAISDV010000099.1 GCA_903884185.1 uncultured Chitinophagaceae bacterium
AACATTCGCTTTTATCTCTTTTATTATACTGATGTTTTTTTATTTAAAGTTTTCAATCGCTTGAAATATTGATGCAGCGCATGTTTCATTGCTTCGTTGTTTTTATTTTTTTATGATTTATTACTGCTTGATATAGCATGATCACTACTTTTTTTACCATTTGTAAGCGGTTAATCCGGCCCTTAAATTTCTTTTCCGCAGCTCCCTACATAGTACCTTTGAAGCACAAAATCTCCCGAATATGAAATTTCCATCCCCCGTTGCGGCCTCATGGATCGCAAAACTGATCAATGCAGAGTTACTGGGAAATACAACTGCTGAAGCAACCGGCATCAATGAAATACATAAAGTGGAAGCGGGCGACCTGGTGTTTGTTGATCATCCTAAATACTATAACAAGTGTTTGAAGAGCGATGCTTCTTTTATCATCATCAATACAAAAGAGGTAGAGATCCCCGAAGGAAAAACTTTATTGGTGTGTGATGAACCATTTGAAGCATACCAGAAGATCGTCAATCATTTCAGGCCATTTGAACCGCTGGTGAAAGCTATCAGCGACACAGCTATCATTGGTAAGGAAACTCTTATCATGCCCAATGTTGTTATCGGTAATCATGTGAAGATCGGCCACCATTGCATCATTCACCCTAATGTTACCATACTTGATCATTGTGAAATTGGCAACCATGTTGTGATACAGGCGGGTACCGTCATAGGCAGCGATGCCTTTTATTATAACAGTAAAAAGAACCGGGAAGTATGGTTTAAAAAGATGAGCAGTTGCGGCACCGTAGTGATCGAAGATAATGTAGAAATAGGCGCCTGCTGTACTATTGACCGTGGCGTAAGTTCAGAAACTAGAATTGGTAAAGGAACTATCATAGATAATATGGTGCATATTGGCCATGATACATTAGTTGGAAAAAATTGCCTCTTTGCTGCACAGGTGGGCATTGCCGGTGTAGTTGTTATTGAAGATGGTGTGACGTTATGGGGACAAGCAGGCATAGGCAAGACATTGACCATTGGAGAAAATGCAATAGTGCTTGGGCAGACCGGTGTAACGGGAACCATTGCAGGAAACAAATCATATTGGGGAACACCTGCCATAGACGCCACCGCCAAACACCGAGAGGCAGTTTGGATGAGGCGTTTACCTGAGTTATGGAAGAAAGTAATGGATACTAAATAAAAAGGCCTGCGGTATGATTCGCCGCAAGCCATTATTGTTTTTATTTTAATTCTATCAGCATTCTTTTTGCTGTTGCATCTTCTGCATTCAATTGCAATGCTTTCTGATAATTCTTTTTTGCTTCTTCTTTATTCCCAGTAGCGATATATACTTCGCCCAAATGATCAAATACCGGCGCCTTGTCAGGGAAGAGATAACTATTCAGCAAGAAAATATTCATCGCTTCTTTAAGATCCTTTTGTGCCAATAAAATATGCCCGTACCCGCTGAATTCTCCATACGATGTAGTTAAGGGTTTGATCTCAGCAGCGATTCCTTCTAATCGTTCTTTATTCATTGCTTTATTTCTGTCCTTTATTTTATCCAGCCAATAAGCAACGGCTTTATAATTAGGCGTATATGGTGTGTGGGTAAGAATTGATTGCAGGTCTTTTTCCAATGATACCACCGGCGATTCGATGATCCTCCCCAGTTCTTTATTGCCATCATACACAATAAATGTTGGCACATGATGAATGTTTTTTCCTTTTTCTTCATGCTGCGGGCTTTGTTTGTAAGTAGCAGTAGCGTTGTCAACGAAGATCAGTTTGATATGTGAAGTATCAAAGGAAGCTTCTTCCAGTAATTTCATCATCCTGGGAGTTTCTCTTTTACTGTCACCACACCAGGATCCAAGAAATACCTCGATCGTTTTATTTTGAAGCAAGGGACTGATCTGCGAAACCGTTGCCTTGTCTACCGTGTAGCCAGTAAAAGAGGCATCATACCATTCTTTGTAGCCGGCTGTATGAAGTATTGCCGGGGAGCAATGCCCTGCCAGAATAGTTTGCCCATTTGTATTTTTTATTTCTGCATTAGTAAAAGCTGTGGCAGAAGGAACCATATTATGCTGGCAGGATACAGCCAATAAAGCAATGGCTGCAACCATGAATGAATATTTCATGTTGTTTGTTTTAAGATTATATAATAAGCAATACAGCCCGCTATAGAGCAGGCAATGATCAACTCAATAAAATAGAGTATTAACAGGGCGGATGAAAGATGTCTTTGCAGAAAGGAATGGGAATAGCCCAATCATGCCTGTTAGAAAAGGATATTTTGCCAGATGCTTTTTGTTGGGCGAAAGAAAATTTTTCAGAAAGAATATATTGCCAGTCTGACCGTTCAGTTATTTCTTTTTGTTTGTCAACAGGTGCTGTTGGCTGATCGCCTGAGGAAGATGTATTGGTAAACTGGCAGTCGCAGGTTTTTGTTTGATCGCTGCTTGAGGCCTGTACAGAACAATGCGCATAAGCGATTATTCTTGCCATGTTGGGTGCAAACAAAGAGATAGATAATATAAGTGCCAGTAACCTGTTCAGGAGTGATTTTTTTACAAGTTATACTTTTTCTTCAGTTCCCCGCAGATCCTTTGAATAGATTCTTTCACGGGTGTGTATTGGAAGTTTGGGAAAGCCAACTTTAGTTTGCTATTATCAAAATACACTTTTACCTGTGCTGTTTTGGCTGTTTCTTTTGTGAGAAGTGGTTCTTTACCAGAAAATTTTCCTTTGATCGCTTCTATCCTCCAGGCAATGGTTGAAAGAAAAGGGGTTACTTTTTTATGAGGTGGCTTCTTGCCAAAATTGATAGCTATTTCTGTAAAAATTTCTTTGTAGGGAACATTATCAGCGCTAAGAATAAAACGTTCACTGCTGATCTCACTTTCCATTAATAATATCATAGCTTTTACTACATCCTTCACATCTACAAATCCACTAACACCCTCTGTGTACCAGGGAAATTCATTGTAGGCTGATTTAAATATCCCGGAGGAGCCGCCTTCCCAGTTACCTGCGCCAAGAATGATCACAGGGTTAACGATCACTGCATTCAATCCTTCCCCAATACCCCGCCAGACCTCCATTTCAGCAAAGTATTTGCTTTTACCATATTCGCTATTCCCCGTCTCTTCTGTCCAGTTCATTTTCTCATTTACAGGGCCATCTTCCCGTATACGCCCTAGTGCTGCAACAGAGCTTACAAACAATAATTTTTTTACGCCAGCCAGCAAACAGGCATTCACCACATTAGCGGTGCCTTCAATGTTTGTACGATGTAATAAATTTCTTTTTTGGGGGTTGAAGGAAACAATAGCCGCACAATGATATACCTGTTCAACACTTTGTAACGCGTCTTCCAAAGATGAGATATCAAGGATATCACCTTTTACCCATTCAATTCCTCGTGGAAAAGAAGAGCGGTCCCAATCGCCGCGGTATAATGCCCGCACTTTTTTGCCTTCGCTGCTTAATTGCCTGGCCAGGTGTGAGCCTACAAGCCCCGATGCGCCGGTAACTAAGATCATAAGGCAGTAGGTTGGTTATAGGTTGATGATTAACATTTATCGCATGTGCCGCTCACGATCACATCGGCCTGTTTCTGTATAAATCCACCGGGCAGCTTCACTTCGGGCACGATGATATTTTCGAGGCAATAAGTTGCGCCACAATTATCACAAATAAAATGCACATGGTTATCGTGGTGGTGGCCTTCTGTACATTCATCTTTACACAAAGCATAGCGCACAGAATTATCTGCCGTTGGTATGGTATGAATGATGCCTTTTTCTACAAAGGTTTGCAGTGTGCGGTAAATAGTTACACGGTCGTACTGCTCACCGGTACTGCTTTCAATATCGGCATGTGCCAAAGCCCCATTGCTTTTCTGAAATAGTTCCAATATTTTTTTCCGGCTGCCGGTAATGCTCAGCTGGCTGCGTTTTAATATTTCTGTTATATCCTTTTCCATTTTCAATTCAATAGTATCATCAAAAAACACCGTTTGCAAAATTCCCTTTCATCGTTCTTTCTTTCAGTAATCCTTTGATATCTTTTTTCATCCTGGTTAGCTCCTTTTCTTTCAATCCGTCATAAACAGGGCCTCGCACTTTTCCATTTTTATCAACCAGTGCGAAGAATTGTGTATGAATAAAATCATCTTTGGGATCGGCCACAATATTCTTTGGATCATCTACTCCATAACTAAACCTTGCCATTTTATATAGACTGTCTTTTCTTCCGGTGAGGAATACCCATCTCCTGGTATCTACTTTCATCGAATCAGCATAATGTTTCATACGCGGTACTGAATCGGTTTCGGGATCACAGGAATGAGATAAGATCAAAAGATCGGGTTCATCTCTGAATTCGTTGTAGATGGTTCTCATATTATTATTCAACCGTGGGCAAATGCCTTTACAGGTAGTAAAAAAATATTCTACTACACATACTTTGCCGCGCATATCTGCATTGGTAAATGGAATATCATCCTGTGTTTTAAAGCTGAAGGGTTGCACCGCGCTTCTTTCTACCAGGCTGCTTTGGCCAAGGATGCCGGTTCCTTTGAATACAAAAAACCAGAAGACCAGAACCAGAACCACAAAGAATAAGGAATAGCCCAGAAGCTTTTTGCTCATACCAATAATTTACCGGGCAAAGTTACGCGATGGTAATCGTAGATCAGATCGTATTTATTCGTCTTTTTTCCTGAAAACTCCTTTTGCGTTCAACCTGTCTATCTTAAACTGTTTATAGGACTCCTCAATATAAAAACCCAGTTCCAGGTCGTTCAGGCGTTTTGTTAGTTCGTAAGTAGGGCGATACCGCACCATGAAAGTATCTAATTCGGGGCTTTGCAATTTCGTGATCTTTCTTACAAACTGTTTGCTAAAACGATGGTCCAAATATTTATCCTGCTCCTGCTGTATCAATCTTCTTTGAAGGCTTTCCAAACTCCGGGTACGCTTGGGACGGAATATATTGATGATCTCATCAAGGTCTAGCCCTACTGTTACGCCGCCAGGATTAAAACCGGGGTTACTGCTCAGGCGGATACCAGGTTTATGAAAATCAAAATATTTCGCATAATCCTTCCGGTTCTGAAGAGAATCAAGGCGGTAATTGCTGTTTCGCACTTTTACTTCAGGAAGTTCGGCCGCTTTTACATGGATCATCACATCAAAATTGGCCATGCTGGTAATGGTATCCGTTGGGAATTTCATTGTTGCCTTATTCAATAAAGAAAACCAGATAGAATCACCGATCCTTACAGAAACAGTATAATGGCCTAATGAGTCAGTGACCGTTCCCCTGCCCGAAGTGCTGAAAACTGCCACAGCTTCCAATGGCCTGTGGCCCGAGATATCGTAAACCGTTCCACTGATGGTGATCAACTTTGGATTGGCCGGCCGTTGCCCAAAAACAAAGCTGCCCGATAGTAAGAGTATAAGTAATAAGTGTATCCTTTTATCCAACCGGTAAAATTAAGGTTGTAATATTAAAGCCTTCAGCGCAGACCACCACTAATTACAGGCTGAATTAACGCTTTTTTGCAGATTACAGTGTATTAACCTTTTAGAAGATGGGGTTTAGAATTTTTCCCCGATAATATGAGGTAACATAGCGCGCCAGGTAGGCCAGTCGTGGTTGATATCTTCGCCCCAGATACCCAGGTCGTGCCAGATACCTTTATTCCACAATACTTCAGAAAATTTCCTGTTCGAGGCGGGGTCTTCGTGTGCACCGCTCCCTGTATAAATATGAATATGGCCACTTGCTTTTATTTTGTCCATATACCAGGCATCATTCAAATTAGGGATATAGTGAAGAGGGCTGTTATAATACACTTGTTCATCCCAATATCCTTTTGTGTATTCTGTGAGATCATATACGCCGCTCATGCTGATAGCGCCGTTAATAATATCGGGGCGTTTTAAAAACAGGTTCATTGAATGCAGTGCGCCAAAGCTTGCACCCGAAATATAGACCATCGTATCAGTACCCGAATCGTTGCGTATATACGGCACTACTTCATTATAAACATATTGATTGAATTGATTATGGCGGATGGCTTTATGTTCAGGAAGCATTTCATTATTCAGCCAGCTTTCTTTATTGATACTGTCGATGCTATACACTTTTAATTTCCCTTCATTAATAAAGGGAGACAATGCATCTATCATTTGAAATCTTTCATACTCCAGGTAATCGGCTGCAGCTGTAGGTACCAACAACAATGCAAACCCAAAATGCCCGTAAGAAACAATAGGCATTTCTTTGCCAAGTGATGGGCTATGCCAGGAAGAAACTTTTTTATCCATAAATTTTGTGCTGGTCTTTTATAAACAATTCTTTTTGATCTCTTTCCAAAGATCGCGGTAGCATTGCGCGGCATAACTGCTGGCAGCAAAGGTTTCAAGGGGTGCTTCGTTAGTGCCCATCTTCTCCACATCACTTAAATATGGGATATAATTTTTGAAAAAAATCTTATCTCGGTAAAATTTCTTCATAGTCTCGTGGTGAAGATTTTTTCGATGGTCTACCATACTGAAAAAACATTTCACCTTATCAATATCGAGATCGTTCTCTTTAAAATATTCTGCCACCGATTCATATGAGCGAATAGATAAGGTAGTGGGAATATTTGGCATCAATACCCAATTGGCAGCATTAAAAATATTATCATGCAGTAATGAAATGCCGGGAGGACAATCCAGTATCACTATATCATATTCTTTTTTCAGGGGCGATAAGAGAGAAGACAATTTTCTTTTTGATTGTTTCATCTCGTTCAATAAAATATCTGCATGCCTGGCAGACATATCAGCAGGGATGATAGAAAGATTTTCATATTCTGAAGGCTGTACAGCATCGGCCAGGTCCATTTCGCTGTTAAATAATTTTTTGGACTCATTCTTCACAGAGGTTTTCACTCCCAGATAGAATGAGGACGAGCCTTGCGGGTCAAGGTCCCAAAGCAGGGTCCTGTTGCCTTCTTTTGCTGCGAGATAGGCTAGGTTGATGGCTGCAGCTGTCTTGCCAACACCGCCTTTCAGGTTGTATAGTGCGAGTGTAGTCATAACTAAATATACAAAAAGTTTAAAAATCGCGGAGTTTAGCTGCGTTTCATCTTTTCCAGTTCTTTTTGCAGGCGGAACATCTCGTCACGCAGGCGCGCTGCTTCCATAAAATCAAGGTCGCGTGCCGCTTTTTCCATTTGTTTTTTGGTTTGAAGGATGGCTTTTTCTACTTGTGGGATGGTCTTCAATCCCGCATTATATTCAGCGGGGTCTTCTGCAGCAATATTGATCATGTCCTGGTCGGGCTGTATCGCAAATGGGTTGGAAGGGTCATATCCTTTAATATCCAGAACCGATGTTTGTGCAAACACTTGTTGCTTGCTTTTGAAGATCGTCTTTGGCGTAATACCGTGTTCTATATTATATTGTACCTGCTTCTCCCTTCTGCGGTTGGTTTCATCAATGGTACGTTGCATGCTTGTG
This sequence comes from uncultured Chitinophagaceae bacterium, assembly GCA_903884185.1. Taxonomy (GTDB): domain Bacteria; phylum Bacteroidota; class Bacteroidia; order Chitinophagales; family Chitinophagaceae; genus CAISDV01. Next base: position 7,515 of record CAISDV010000099.1, read on the forward strand.
GTCATCTTATCGGCATAAAAAATAACAAGCCCGTCAACATTTCTTGCGGCACGTCCTGCTGTCTGTGTCAGTGAACGTTCATTCCTCAAAAAACCTTCTTTATCTGCATCAAGGATCGCAACCAGAGAAACTTCGGGGAGGTCTAATCCTTCGCGTAGCAAATTCACTCCCACCAATACATCTATTCCGCCCAATCTCAGTTCTCTTAAAATTTCTACACGCTCCAGGGTATCAACATCGCTATGAATATATTTTGATTTGATATTGATGCGACCCAGGTATTTATCCATTTCTTCCGCCATGCGTTTTGTCAAAGTTGTTACCAAAACCCTGTCGCCTTTTTTTACACGCCTGTCTATTTCATCCAGCAGGTCATCAATTTGGTTCACACTCGGTCGAACTTCTATTGGTGGATCCAGCAAACCCGTTGGGCGCACCACTTGTTCTACCACCACACCTTCTGTTTTTTCCAATTCATAATCTCCGGGCGTAGCGCTTACAAAAACTGTTTGTCCGATGAGGCTTTCAAATTCATGGAAATTCAGAGGACGGTTATCCAGCGCACTTGGTAAGCGAAATCCATAATCAACAAGCACCAGTTTACGGCTTCTGTCGCCGCCATACATTCCCGACACCTGCGGAATGGTTTGGTGGCTTTCATCTATCACACATAGAAAATCTTTCGGAAAATAATCCAGCAAACAGAATGGCCTTGTGCCGGGTTGCCGACGGTCAAAAAAGCGCGAATAGTTTTCTATACCGCTGCAATAACCCAGTTCGCGGATCATTTCAAGATCATATTCCACCCTTTCTTTCAACCGCATGGCTTCCTGTGATTTGCGGCTGTTCTTAAAATATTCTACCTGTAGCATCATCTCATCCTGTATCTCGTACATCACCTGTTGCATCATATCCTTTGGTGCGAGGTATAAATTTGCAGGGAAGATAGCGGCATCCTGCATACTGTTGATACGCTTTCCTGTAGCCAGTTCCAGCGTTTCTATTTCCTCGATCTCATCTCCAAAAAAGGTTACACGGTAGCCCTGGTCCAGGTAAGGAAGGTTAATATCAACCGTATCTCCTTTCACGCGAAAACTTCCGCGGCCAAAATCTCCTTGGGAACGGTTATACATACTATTCACCAGTGCATGCAAAAATCCCTGCCGCGAGATCACCTGTCCTTTATGTATCCTGATGATACCATTTTCAAATTCGGCGGGATTACCAATACCATAAATACAACTTACGCTCGCTACTACAATAATATCTCTTCTGCCACTTAATAATTGTGTGGTGGCGTGCAGGCGGAGTTTATCCAGTTCTTCATTAATGCTCAGGTCTTTCTCTATGTACACATTGCTCACAGGCATGTATGCTTCGGGCTGATAATAATCATAGTAAGAAACAAAATAGCCTACCGCATTATCGGGGAAGAATTGTTTGAATTCGCCGTACAGTTGTGCCACCAGGGTTTTATTATGTGTGAGAACCAGGGTGGGGCGTTGCACTTGCTGGATCACATTAGCCATGGTGAATGTTTTGCCCGATCCTGTAACTCCGAGGAGGGTCTGAAATTTATCGCCATTCAGGATGCCTTCTGTTAGCTGCGCGATAGCAGAGGGTTGGTCACCGGCAGGTTGGTAGGGGGAATTCAACTGAAAAGGCATCCTGCAAATTACTTAATATATGAAGGCTGAAAAAATGGGTGTTTTCACCCTTTTTTAAGAAAAAAGCTTGCCGGAGTTTTGCACTTGTAAAAATTTATTCATTTCTAAATCAAATTTTATGAAGAAGATCATGTGTGTATGCATGGTGGTGGTTTCGGCGATCATCTGCATTTATTCCTGCAAGAAAACAAGTGTTTCGGAAACTGTGCTCCCTATTACTACCGATGAAATGGCGGGGGCTAAAAGCTGGCTGTTGCAGCAGAGAAGCTCTGCTCCTGACAAAAAATGGTTTGATTCGCTAATGTCTGCCATTGATTGGCCAAAATCAGAAGTGGCTGAGTTCAAAGACAATCAATTACTCATTACACTTCCTGTTCATCTAAACATCTGGAGAAATTTTTCTTCGAAGTATTTATCTGTTGCTACAAATGCTACGGCTACTCAGCTTGTTTTAATAGCTGATAAAAGAGGTGGCATTCAATCGGGCAACCTGGTTCAGCTGACGCCAACTGCAAATAGTAATGATGCCGGTAGCAAGGCATCGTTATTAAATAAGTTATTCCGATTCTCAACTGACAATGATCAATACAATGGGTATCTCACTGTTTCTTCAGTGGTGGATACATTGTTATATGAGTACAAATTCAATAATGGGCAGAAAGAAATGTACAGCCAAAGACAGTTAAAAACAAAAACTACCCCTACAAATTCATCTGCAAAAAGTGCTGATGCAGTTTTGATGAAGGCGATGACTCCACCAGCGACTGCGGCTACGTGTATTGATTGGTATTGGACGACAACTTGGTATGATAATGCAGGGAATATCATAAGCCAAGATGAAACATATCTATATACAACTTGCAATCAGAATACTTTGAGCAGCCCAGACGACGATAATAAGGATGTAAATGCTATGCTAACAACTGTGATTGAGAGTATTCATCCTATTTCGGAGTTACGATCAACAGATATAATTAGCCAGGAGCCATATAAAAGAACGGTCAAATATTCATGGAGAGCCGCTGAGGGCTTTTGTGTAATTGCACATTTTTATGCTGTAAGTTACGAAACAGGAGTCCATCGTTACTCAGAACCAATTGGTCAATGGGTTTGGGAGTCGCTAACACATGATCGCGTAGAAGCAGAAGTTCTTTACAATTTAGGGGTAAGCTGCTCGGCCGAAGAAGTGCCTAATACTGCCATTGCTGTAGTTCGCACTTTCAGCGCAACAATGAATATAACAGTTAAAGTAGCAGTTTCAGCAATTTATAAAGGTTCCCCTATCGGAAAGGGCGAAAAAATGAATCGTGACTGCACATTTTTCACCAACATTGAATAAATAAAAAATCCATGAGTAAATTATTTTTTATTGTCTTCATCTTATTTTTTGATCAATCACAACTTTGGAGTAAACCTAAAATTGCTAATGATACCATTCATTCTGTAAGAGTATACTCCAATTTCCCTGGAGTTTCACCAAAAGGGAAGTTGCTAAATATGTATGATAGCCTGACCATTTTCTATTACAAGGAGATGGTCTTGTATCAAATTCCAACTGTACACCTTATTACGAATACATATCTCAACAAGTTTGGGAATACAGTTAAAAACACTACTAAAGAAGAACCTGCCTTTGAATATTTTGTATACAAACAAGGAGATGATTCAGGTTTCTCTGGCCTTTTGTATGATACTTTAACTGTCTCAGCATTTAAAAAAAGACGCCTTGACAGTTTCCTGGTTAACGAGGCTCTTAGAAATCCTGTAGCCTTCAATAATCTTGACGAGGTCCTGATTGAGCATAAATTGAGCAAGGGGTATTACTCGCTTATTGAAAAATCTGCTCCAAAAAAGAAGATCGACGAGACTTATGAAGATACTTCTTATTTCTATTTTTCTGACAGGCTAAAAGACATCGATTTTTCTTTTTCACCGAAAATGGATAGTCTAAAAAATTCTAAACTTGTTAAGATCCGGTTTCTATATAATGCCACCTACAGTAAAAAATATAAAATAAGACTGCCTCGAAGAGAAATGTTTTTCGAAATCCGGCAAGTCCCTGTAATCAACAGGAAAGAAATAATTGATTTGATAGAAGAATGTAAAAAACTAAACAATACCGGGAGTTAAACTTCTTCCGGTATTTATTTATTATCAAATATTAAACCCCTGTTTATGATTAAAAACAAATTTGAAATCACAATTATTATTGCTTTTGCTTTATTTATTATAACCTCATGTTCAGCTCAGCGCAGTAAAAACATAAGAGCCCTTGAATACATCACGCAAATGCCTGAGTTTTACGAAGCAAAGGATGGAACAGCCATCCCAATAACAGATTCTCTAGCTATATTTTACATGGATGAGTATGTTTTATGTCGCCTATCGCCAACAATAGAGACAAAACATTATAAAAAAATTGAAGCCTCTGAACCTTATTTTATTTACAGGGATAAAAATCATTATGGCTTCTACTTCACATCATTAAATGACTCAGCGCATGGCAAAAAAATGTCGGTAGATTCTATTTATTGCCTACATTATCCAAAAATGAGTTCATGTAATATTCAGGAAATGGGGTATGAATTAAGTGAGCAAATAACTTCCAAGGATAGTGCTTTGTTACAAAAGTATGTAGCTGCTAACCGTCTAGGGGAAGGCTATCCTGATTCTGTCTATTATTATTTTTCAAAAAGCCTGGGTGATATTCCTTATTCGCTTTCTCCTAAGCGAGATAGCATTCAAAAAATGAAATTGGTAAAAGTAGAATTGCTTTACAAGGAATTGCTTTTGACAAAACTAAAGAAGATAATCCCTAAACGGGAAGCATCTGTGGAGGTTAGAAGTTTACCTATCAAAAATCCAAAAGAGATCATAGCACTTTTTGAAAAGTTTAAAAAGCAGATACCCTCTAGCAGTTACTAACTACGGCATCACCTCAAACAACAAAAACTGCGTCTTCTCCAACAGGTTAAAATTATTGTCGGCAACAAACAGTAATGTATTATGACCATTTGGAAGCCTTGGCCCAAAAGTTACGCCTTCAATATTATCAATATAAATACCCAACATATCCATGTTTAATAATAATTTTTTCTCCGCAGGATGAAATGTTGCATTTGTTTTTAATGAAGGAATATGAATGATATTGGATGCCTGGCTGATATCGGTTAAGAACACTTTGATCGTACATGCCATCTTCCCGCTCGAAAAAGATCTTTCTATAATAATGAATTTATCATCGCCGATGGACAAGATATCAGGAATACCATTTATCATGAATGCCTCTGCCGGAGTGGAAGGGTGTGCTACCGGGTCTAATTTATAAGCATACTGCGCCGTATTCTTTTTTGATTGCATATCAAATTTGAGAATGCGTATCCAGGCATTGTTCTCGGTAATATCCGCTCTTGGCCCATCTTCATATAAAGGCTCTTCTACATTTACATAAAGCGTCTTGAAATTATCTGCGAATGTCAGCCCTTCAAATACGCCATTCTGCCTGGGGCCTTTTTCTGTTGCCTGCATATGCAGGTTGGGTGGAAGAGAAAATGTATCAATATACTTTCCTGAAGGAGTAATGATAGTAACTTCCGGGTTTTCCAGGATAGTATCTTTTGAACCAACAATTCTTTCGCCTTCACTACTCCATATCATCTGGTGTGTAACCGGGTTATAGCGCAAAGCTTCGGGGTCAGGAGTATGGCCGGGGTCATGTTTAGAATCAGGATATGATTTTCCATTCTTCGCAAGCAATGTGGTTACATTTACAAACTCAACTTTTTTTATCCCGGTTTGATCAAATAATATTTTCGCTGTATAATACCGCGCAGGGTTTATTGCCGAACGGTCATCTGAGATCAGGTAATACAATTGTTGTGTAGAATCATAATCAATTCCTGATAATCCGCCAACCGTAGTGTTGTTATATTGATGATTAAAAGGCACATCATATTCTCCCAGAAATTTCAACTGCCCGATTGGCACACTTTTTTTCTGTTCGGTTGACTGACAGAAAGGAGTGCTGGATAGCAGCAGGCATAACACGACTACTATTACTTGTATTCTTTTGCTAAAAAAATATACCACAATAAAATATTTTACTCCACTAAAAATACTGATTAACCAACGATTATATTTTTAATACTTTATGAAACTATTTTAATACGCAATAAAAAAGCCCTGCAAAATGCAAGGCTTTTACTTTAAATGATCATACTATCGCTGCGGGTTGGGGTTGGCCATCCCCGCATTCCTTAAATAATCTGCAAACTGGTTGATGGCCCTTGCGTCTATTCCAATCTGCTCCTGCGCTTCTTTCCAATTACGCTGTTCTATTGCTTCGCGGATACCAGGCAATGTTTTTACTCCGTACCCGGTATAAAATCCGGGTGCGTATAAACTGTGCTTATACCACTCCCTTCTTGGAAGTCCCATGGGAGTAAGTAATTGTTGTTCTGCTTTATACAATGCCTTATTCAATGCACCCTGTGTAGCAGGCTGGTTGATCGCTCTATTCGATATATCCGATAATATAGTAGTACTTCTTTCCAGGTTAACCAGTGCATTTTGCAAAGGGGAAAAGTCAATATAAGGTACCTCTTGTTTTGGCTGCGGCACTCTTATATTTTTTACGGGATCATTTGCAAGCTGATAGGCGTTTGTCCTGATCGCTTCATTTTCCACCACAGTGCTTTCACGCATTTGGTCTGTTAATGTGATCAGCTCTGTTATATAAGTCCCTATCGTTTTATGCAGGCTACGAAAATCAAATGGCAATACATCCGCATCAGCCATACGAAGTGCAGTCCGGCCGGCAGCTTTGGATAAAGCTATGCCATATACAAAACCGGGATCTTTGTATTTAGAGAAGTCATCATAAGAATCGTAAATAGAATGGTATTCACCGCCACTTCCCTCACCACCAAATCCTAAATTCAAAGATGGAACTCCTGCATGCTGAAGAAATGAAGAATAATCAGAACCCGAACCCAATGCACCCAAGGTCAGTCCTTTTTTATTCATCGCTGTTTTCTTTGCGGCTGTTGTTGCAGCTCTTGCAACTTCATTTGCCCTGCTTCTATCAAATACGCTGACGTGTGTTTGAGGGTCTTTTACATCCTTCGCTATTTCATATACCATTGTTTCCAATGCATGTGAGCCTGATGCTCCAAAGAATCCACGGCTATAATCATCCGTATTTATATACAGCACTCCTTTTTGTTTCAGTTCTGCACCATGGTCTTCTACCCATTCTGTAGAACCCATTAATCCAGGCTCTTCACCATCCCAGGCACAATAGACAAGTGTACGTTTTGGTTTCCATCCACTTTTTACCAGTTGCCCGATAGCCTGCGCTTCTTCCAATTCTGCTGCTTGTCCGCTCAGCGGATCATCCGCGCCATTTACCCAGGCATCATGATGATTGCCACGTATCACCCATTCATCAGGAAACTGAGACCCTTTGATCATTGCAATTACATCATAGGCCGGAACCATCTTCCAATCGAATTCCAGTTTTAAATGCACTTTTGCTTTGCCCGGCCCGATATGATACGTAAAAGGTAGGCCACCTCGCCAGTCTTCCGGCGCAACAGGCCCGCTCAATGCTTCAAGCAAAGGTTGTGCATCATGATAGCTGATAGGTAACACAGGAATTTTTAAAATAGTTGGCGCTTCTGCCCTGTTCAACCGTTTTGCGGTTTCTGTTGCACCCACCCCAGGAGTTAAAGGATCGCCGGGATAAATAACCATATCCATTACGGAGCCACGTTGTACCCCGAATTCATTTTTAAAAGCACCTTTTGGATATACATCGCCCTGGGAATAACCATCATCTTTAGGATCGGAATAAATGATACAACCGATAGCGCCGTGTTCATAGGCCACTTTGGGTTTAATGCCTCTCCAGCTTCTTCCATATTTTGCAATTACAATTTTCCCCTTTACGTCAATTCCTAATTTTTCGAGTTCTTCATAATCAGCGGGTAATCCATAGTTCACAAATACAAGTTCACCCGTTACATCTCCATCAGCACTCCATGCATTATAAGTAGGCAATTGCCCGTCCTGCCCGGAAGTAGCATCTTCTTTTAACGCCGGCTCCTTTAATATGGCTTTATACGAAGTGGGCGATGTTAATTCCAGTTCCCTGACTTTGGGTGTAGGGAACAACACCATATACTTATCTATCCGTACATCCCAACCCCAGCTTTTATATTTATTATAGATCGCATCTGCCACGTCTTTTCCACCCGGAGATCCAATATGGTGGGGCTTTGCAGAAAGTTCTTTGATAGTTGCTCCTAAACGGTCAGCATTCAGCAGCCCATCAAATTTTTGTTCGAGTGCTGCCTGATCGGCAGAATTTTTTTCAGTAAACCCTGTAATTGTTTTTGTTTGAGCGGTGATCGACTGATACGCTCCAAATAAAAAAAAGGTAAGTGCAAGAAATTTTCTCATGTTGTTAGTTTTGGAATGATTTGGGCAAATTAATGTATAACCCCGAGGATTTTAAAAATCCTCGGGGTTTATTTTCTTCTGATGGGTTGGTTATGGAAGTCAAGAAACCCCTCTAGTCCACCAAACCTTTCCCAGACACTTTCTTTTGCAAGCCATGTAGTTCCTGGATGGCTTAACTCTATGAAAGAAGAATATCGCCAATCTTTGATCTCACTGCTTATCCCATGTTGAACAGCATTTGCATGGATGTAATGAATAATTTTTGAGAAATAATCGTCTGTATGGATCAGCTTCCTGTTTAAACTATCCATAAAAAGTTTCCCTTTTCGGTCATATTTCTTATTAAATGCTTTTGTATAAGCATTACACCAATTACCAAATTGTTCAGAAATAAAAGCAGACCGGTTACCCTCATATTTTCTTCGTAATTCTTGGGGCTTTAGTTTATTGAATATTAACTCAATCTCCGCCGCTGGTTTAATTCTTACAAAAAGATGAAAATGATTGGGCAAAAAATTATAACAAAAAATATCAGCAACAGGTAAAATGTACTGCTGCATTTTCAAAGAAAAATAATGATAGTTATCTGCTTCTCTAAACATTTTTTCGCTTCCAACAGCCCTATTAAATACATGGTAGCAGTGGTTTGGAAGAAAAGGTTCCTGAAATTGGCGCATATGAAAGTATGTTGAGTTATAAAATACTTTTGAATTCAGCAATCTGGTTTTGATTCATTGAGTATTTTATGCTCTTACTTTCCCAAACCCCGAGGGTCTTTTAGACCCTCGGGGTTTGATGCTTAATTTTTAAACATCTCAGGGTGAAGTTTGTTCCATTGTGTTGCATCCTGATAGGCTTTCGCAACAGCCAGCAATGTTGCCTCATCATATAATTTACCGATGAAAGTGATGCTTGTTGGCAGGCCGAACCTTTTATCAAACCCTGTTGGAGTACAAACAACCGGGTTGCCGGTGAGATTGGTAATGGCCGATTGATTCCCACTTCCGCGTGTTGGGCAAATGATTGCATCAAATTGTTGTGTGACCGCATTTACCTTCTGCATCAACAAATAGCGGTGCCGATTTGCATTAATATATTCTACAGCGCTCATTAATCGTGATGTACGGAATTGATTGGGCCAGTCATTCTTTCCCTGCATGGTCATTTCATCATCAATGTTGTTGCGTGTGAACTCGTCAAATTGTGCAGCACATTCAGCATCGATCACCACACTCATGATATTAAAATTATAAACCCCGCTGTCAGGAAAGTCAACAGGAATTAGTTGTACGCCCATCTTCCTGAATACATCCAGCACTTTTAATTCGGCGCGGGAAGTATCTGTGATCTTGTCGTAATAATTTTTTGCATACGCGATCTTCATTTTTTTCACATCGGCGTTGCTATTATAATTAAATGGCCTGTTTACTGCGCTTGCGTCTTTTTCATCTGTGCCATGTATATAATTAAATACCACTGCCGCATCTTCCGCACTCCGGCACAATGGCCCGATCTTATCAAGGCTCCAGCTCAATGCCATGGCTCCGCTCCGACTTATGCTGCCGAATGTTGGTCGCAATCCGGTTGCACCACAAGTAGAAGCAGGTGAAACAATACTTCCCCATGTTTCTGTACCTATTGCAAATGGAACAAGCCCTGCAACAGTTGCAGAGGTTGATCCCGCAGAAGAACCAGATGAACCAAACCGCAGGTTCCATGGATTTTTTGTGCGGCCACCATACCAGTAATCACCCATTGCCAAAGCACCCAATGTAAACTTTGCCACAAGCACAGCACCCGCATCTTTCAATTTTGTATACACAAAAGCATCTTCATCAATAGTTTGATTTTTATACGGCGCAGCGCCCCAGGTTGTTTTTGTTCCTTTTACCGAGAACAGGTCTTTTAATCCATAAGGAATTCCATGAAGTGGCCCGCGGTATTTTCCTTTGGCAATTTCCGCATCTGCCTGTTTCGCCTGTTGCATGGCAATATCTTCTGTTATAGAAATGACGCATTGCAGGGTGTCGCCATATTTTTTTATACGGTTGATAAAGAATTTTGTCAGTTCTACCGAACTGATCTTTTTATTCTTTATAAGCGATGCCAGTTGCAGCACGGAATAAAAAGCGAGTTCATTTTTGTCTTTGGGCACTTGCACATTAGCAGGGATATTCCAATTGATCACATTTTGTTTGTCGTTAAATTTCATTCCGGGCAGCACAGGGCTTTGCCACAAGCTCATTGGCACGCTGTTATTTAGCGACTGCGCATGCATGAGTTTATATGTTTTCTGGTTGTCTTTCGCGCCATCGTATAAAGTATCAATCTCTTTTTGCGTGAAATTGATATCAAATAGTTTAGCGGCAGAACGAAGATCACTCTTCGTAATAATGGTGTCTTGTGCGTTTGTGCAAAAACAAAGCAGCAGCAAAGCGGGGGTGATTAGTTTTCTCATGATTGAAAGTTACACCATGGGAAATAAAAAAACGAGCCCACTTCAAATTATTACATGGGCGTTCCAATGTGGCTTCAAAGCGGGAAACTAATCCATCATCCCCCTATCAAATAAAAAAGCGGGCATCCACAGCCCGCTTTTTACTTACTAACCCATATACAAAAGCCCGATTATTCTTTTGCTTCCGCAACGCCATCCCTCACTTCTGTGATCTTAGCCCTTATTTTGGCTTCGATTTCATTTGCGAGTTCGGGATTATCGCGCAATAACCCTTTCACAGCATCACGTCCCTGTCCTAATTTATTGCTTTCATAACTGAACCAGGATCCGCTTTTGTTTACGATGCCCAGTTCAACACCCATATCAATGATCTCACCCAGTTTGCTGATTCCCTCACCAAAAATGATATCAAATTCTGCAGCACGGAAAGGTGGCGCCACTTTATTTTTTACCACTTTCACTTTTACATGGTTGCCTATTGCTTCATCGCCATCTTTGATCTGTGCCTGGCGGCGAATATCCAATCGCACAGACGCATAAAATTTCAATGCGTTACCACCCGTGGTAGTTTCGGGGTTGCCGAACATCACACCGATCTTTTCACGCAACTGGTTGATGAAAATACAAACCGTATTTGTTTTATTAATAGTAGCGGTGAGTTTGCGAAGCGCCTGGCTCATCAACCTTGCATGCAATCCCATTTTGCTGTCGCCCATTTCGCCTTCGAGCTCACTCTTAGGAACCAATGCCGCAACAGAATCTATCACCACCACATCCAATGCGCCGGAAAGTATCAACCTGTCGGCAATTTCCAGGGCCTGTTCGCCATAATCGGGTTGGGAGATCAGCAGGTTGTCAACGTCCACTCCGAGCTTCTGTGCGTAGCCGCTATCGAATGCGTGTTCTGCATCAATAAAGGCGCACATACCACCTTTTTTCTGTGCTTCTGCTATAATATGTATGGCAAGTGTTGTTTTACCCGAGGACTCCGGCCCGTATATTTCCACTACCCTGCCTTTTGGCACGCCACCCACGCCCAGCGCACTGTCCAGCCCGATGGACCCCGTCGATATTACCTCTATCGGGTCCTGGCTTTTTTCATTCATCAACATAACACTTCCTTTGCCAAAGTCTTTGTCGATCTTGTCCATCGTCAGCTTCAGCGCCTTGATTTTTTCTACGGTACTCATACTATTCAGTTTTAATTTCCAAAATTAATAAGGGAGTAAAATTAGGGAGTTTTTGTTATACACACTAATTTTTTTAGCAATTTTTTACTAAATTTTTTGGATGGGTTGATTTTCAGGAAGTTGGAGGAAAGTTGCTGGTTATTTGCCGATCCTGTCGGCATAAAAACAACTGTCAGGAACCTGATTTTAGAGGGATAGTCTAGTCTAAATCGGAATGAAGTGGTCAATGCAATGGGATTTTGCACACTCATCCACTCTGTCTAACGACATTATGCTAAAGCCTTTTTTCGTTGAGTAGCTTTTACCTTACGAATTTGTTTTTTCGCCTTCAATAATTTTTGAGCTTTGATAAATTCACTGATGGCTTTTTCTTCTTTTTCTGTTAACGAACTTTGTCCGCCAATGAAGTCCACATCAAGTTCTAATGATTTTTTTTTCATTTTGGGAAATATTTGTTTATTAATTTTAATGCTGCATTGGTATCAATAATCATTATCCTTCCTCCAAAGTGCATCGCTCCTAAAGTATCAATGTAATGTTGAACAAGCTGTGTTTTTGAAAAAAATGAAACATTACCCTCATGCCCAAGCCGAAATGAAAGTTTACAAGAAAATGCAACTAAATTCCCCGGAACACCTGCGTAAATTTTTGTTTTCCCTTTATTAAAAGGCGCACTTTCAACCAGGTGCATATATACATGGTCTGACCTGATTTCTAAACTAATCAATCCTTGAATGACCAATTGATTATTTACGATGGTTAGTTTGTAAACATATCTCCCGGGTTGGTTGAATTCCGATCTCCAATTAAAAAGCCAACCATTTTTCTTTGTTATTGTTTTTAAATCGTCATTTGAAAGGAGGGTTACCTCAGTAGAAAAACTGTCGCCAGTAATCACATTTTCAATGGAGTGAGTCAGTTTATCAACCTCAAAATCAAGCCCTATTTGTCCCCGCTTTTTCACTCAACCAAGTTACGAAATAAAAGTCAAAACTGATCCGTTTATGAGCTTGTTTTGTCGATAAAATTATGTCATGGAATTCTCCTCACTTCCAATAATCCTTCATCAAATCACTCACCCACTCAGCCTGCCGTATTTCTCCTTTGGGTTGAAATTCTTTCATCACGGGTTTGATATCCAGTACCGGCGTACCGTCAATGGCATCTAAATTTTTTACGGTAATAATTCTTCCTTCATGTTTGATTAATTCTACTGTGCAGAGACCGATTGCATTGGGGCGGTCTTTTTTTCGTTGCGCAAAAATTCCCATGAGAGGATAAAGGGGATTGCCGCGAGGCCTTCCACTAAAAACAACATCTTCGGGTTTGGATTTATTGAAACTATAAATGATCTCGAGATGGGAGAACAAGTCAATATTACTCAGCGCTTCTTCGGGAACACCTTTTTCCAGTTCAATTTCAGAGATTACGGAGCCCCAGAAATCATCAGTGGGTTGAGTGCGGGTGTTTTTTACAAAGGCAATGGGTTGCAGTTCGATCTTCATTTATCAAATCTACAAAACAAAAGAAATCGAGCCTTTTAGAATTTATTTCACCGGGGGGACAGGGAGACGGAGAGATTCGCAGAGGTATTTACATGAACTAAGAGAAATTAACTCTGCGAACCTCTCCGTCTCTGTGGCTCTGCGGTAATTCTTTCTATTATAGTAGTATTTATAATTTATCATACAAAGCCCTCAACTTATCCCGTGTCATGATCTTTTCCCAATCCTTACCCAAAGCATTTTCCCATAAAGGCTTCATGCCCAGCGATACATTGATCATGGTATCAAACTGTTCTTCACTCAATCCCTTACAAATTCCAACAGGTATCTCCACTTTATTTTTTTCAACCATCTTTTTAAATTCAACAACGCCTTCGGGATAATATTCTTCCAAATGATTCATCACAATACAATTACCAATACCATGTTTTGTGCCAAGTAAATAACTCAAACCATAACTCACCGCATGCGCCACACCCACTTGTGAATATGCAATACTCATTCCGCCTGCATAAGATGCCATCATGAGTTTATTATCGCTTTCATCATCCCACACATCTTTCTCTAGAAAAATATGCTGGCATAATTGCAGCGCCTTCTCTCCATAACTTTTGCTGAATTCATTTAAAAAAGTTCCCTGCAAACTTTCAATACAATGGATATAACAATCCATACCCGTATAAAATCTTTGATTGACAGGAACATTTTTCGCTAGCGCAGGATCCAATACGATTTGATCAAAAGGAGTAAAATCACTATTCATTCCCAGTTTCCTTGTTGGGCCGGTCAATACAGTTGTCCTACTTACTTCTGCACCAGTACCGCTCAAAGTTGGAATACCCGCTTTATATACACCAGGAAATTTTACCAGGTCCCATCCCTGGTAATCAGCTGAGGAACCGGGATTATTCATCATTAATGAAACTGCTTTGGCAAGGTCCATCGTACTTCCACCACCAATACCAATCACGCCGCTAATTGTTCCAAATTCATCTTTCAATTGCTGCGCCAACGCATCAACCTGTTTTGTTTTTGGTTCGTAGGTAACATCTGCAAAAATGATCTTGTCCTTTCCGCGCAGGGGTACACGGGCAACCAATGGATGATGGTTATTAGAAAAGAAATGATCCACCAAAAATATCATGGGTGCATCGCTCTTACGTTTTGGTGCAAGTATCTCATCCAGCTGGTCGAAGCTGCCTCTTCCATACACCACATAATCAACCATCTTAAAATTTCTGAATTGCATAGCCGGTATTTTGAATGACAAATTTCATGAATTTGAATAAGATGTGTGAATTTATTATAGCGCGACAAATATTTTGTGCCGATGGCACAATGTAGGCGGTCTAATACCCCATCGGGGTTACCTGTTTGTAGAAAAGATTCGTTGTGGTTTTTATATGCCCCAGCGGGGCTACCCAGCGATACGCGCATCTATTGCCCAGCCAGAGCGGCAGCGCCAAACACACCCGCGCTATCGCCCAACGCAGGTTTCAGCACAGGCGTATCAAGGCGGTCATTAAAAATGAATTGTTTGATTGAAGTAATCCCGTCAGTATATAATGCATCAATATTTCCAACACCACCTCCTACAACAATCACATCGGGATCCAGCAAATTGGTGATCACAGAAACTGCTTTTCCAAAATAATGGCAGAGCCGTTGAATGGTTTCGATAGCTGCCGGATCATTTCCTGCATAATAATTATGTACAATTTCTTTGAGCGATAATTTTTTATTGCTGATGGACTGATAAAATTTTTCTGTCGCGGGGCCGGATATCACAGTCTCCACACATCCTCTTTTCCCACAGTAACAAAGTTCACCATCATTTATTAAAATGTTATGTCCCCATTCACCTGCAATTCCATGCTTGCCATTCCATACTTTTCCATCTATCACAATACCGCCTCCCACGCCTGTTCCCATAATAATACCAAATACAACTCTTGCACCAGGCACTTTTTCTTTCACCACTCCCCAATGTGTTTCGGCCAGGGCAAAACAATTGGCATCATTGGCTAAAACAAATGAGCATTGAGTGATTGCTTCCAGGTCTTTCGCCAATGGCTTCCCATTCAATACAAGCGTGTTGCAATTTTTCATGCCTTGTAAAACAGGATCAAGCACGCCGGGTGTTCCCATGCCGATCTTTTGCGGTTGAAGCCCTGATTCTTCTTTCATGATATTGATCAGCCTGGAAATTTGTTGAAGAATATGGTCGTACCCTTTTTCGGCTTCTGTGTCAATGCGTTTACGTATCAAGGGCGTTGGGCCCTGCAGCGATCTCAGGATAACACCTTCCATCTTTGTTCCACCCAGGTCAATTCCCCATAATGGTCCTGCCATGATATATATTTATTATTATGTAAGGGAAATATTAGAGAAGTTTTGCGGCACGTTGCAGATCCTCGGGTGTATCTATTTCAATACCCATATAATCCGTTACCACCATTTTTATTGAAACGCCATTTTCAAGATAACGGAGGCATTCAATTTTTTCTGCGTTTTCCAATGGCGTTGCGGGCCAGTTGGTGAAATTCATCAATGCTTCTTTCCGGAAAGCATACACACCAATATGTTCATAATAAATACTGGCAGCGGTTTCATTACGTGGGTAAGGAATTACGCTTCTTGAAAACATAAGCGCATTCATATTTTTATCAAACACCACTTTTACGTAGTTGGGATCATCAATGAGTTTTTGTTCTGTCAATACCTGCATCAAAGAAGCAACCTGCACCTGTTTTCCTTTTTCTCCTTCAAAAACATTCAGCAATTTTTGCAATGGTTCTTTTTTTACAAATGGTTCATCGCCCTGCACATTCACAATAATATCCACTTCCATTCCTGCTGCTGCTTCAGCAATCCGGTCACTTCCGCTTTCATGTTCTTTTTTACTCATAATAGCTTTACCACCATGAGATGTTATTTCAGAAAAAATGATATCGCTATCGGTCACAACAACCACTTCATCAAACAAACCTGTTGCAACAGTATTATCATACGTATGGCGGATCACCGTTTTATTTCCCAATGCCTGCATGAGTTTGGCAGGGAAACGGCTGGCGGCATAGCGCGCGGGGATCATAGCTATTCTTTTCATCTGTTGTTGCTATTCCATTTTTTTGAAAGGCGCTTTCATCAGCCTCATAAAATTTTCATCGTGTTCATTGGGATAGTACCTGTCTAACCCATATTTTATTTGAGAAGGATCCAGTTTTTTAAATGTGCCGAGTATCCTGTCCCACACTGACAATATCGCGCCATAATTACTATCGGTAAACGGTTGTTTCCAGTGATGGTGTACTTTATGCATATTAGGAGAAACCAGTATCCAGCTCAATCCCTTATCCAGCCAGCGGGGCAGACTGATATTGGCGTGAGTAAAAGCAGCCGACAATACCAAAAGTGTTTGAAAGATCATGACGGCATACATGGGCGCGCCTGAAACAAATATTCCCATGAAAAAAAATAATCCGCGTACCACACTTTCTATGGGATGATGCCTGAGCCCCGTGGTAACATCCACATTATTATCGGCATGATGTATCACATGAAAACGCCATAAAAATTTTATTTTATGCTCTGTGATGTGAACCAACCAACCACCAAAAAAATCGAGCGTTAAAAAAGAAATAATAATGATCCCCAAAACATTTGCATTCAACCAATATACCAGCCCGAACTGATGACTGAGACACCAATCAGACAACATTACTATCAATATGGCAAGAAAAGTATGGATGATCAGGTGAATAACGGTAAAACTAAAATTGACCCCGGCATGGCGGCTTTTACTCTTTTTATATTGCATCCCGATCAGGGGGATGGCACCTTCTATCACCCAAAAGATCAATAGCCCGCCTACCAGCAGCGCCATTCGCTCGAGCGGGCGATGGTCAAGGGTTTGAAAATGGCGGATGATTTTTTCTAACATTGCGACTGTAACTTTTATTTGAATATTCTCCTCTTATAAACTCAATTCATTTTAACCAAATGTCTGAATATCCATGCGTTAATTGCGGAAAGTACGACAACTGCTAAAACATAGCCCGTGAATTTCATTGCTCTTGAATAATGCAAGTTCCAGCGTTCTTTCCAAAAGACATAATACCCACTAAAAATAAAACTATATAAGCAAGAAAAGAACACTTTAAAGTTTCTGAAAACGATAACAGCTAAAACAATTATTAATATTCCCTCTACAAGAATAAAAAGATTTGATTTATCCATTAAAAACAGGTTCGGTTTTTTGGCTCTTTTCTATCCTAAACTAAAAAACCTTCTCAAGAGGAAGGTTTTTTAGTTAATTATTTTTTTGATCAGTTATTAAGCATGAGCGGCATTACCAGCATCAACAGCTCCTCATTATCAGCTTGTTCCGATGGTTTAATGATCCCTGCTTTAGTGGGGGTTGACAATTCCACTTTTATTTCATCGGTATCTGCTGCGCTGAGCATTTCAATTAAAAATTTTGCGTTGAAAGCGATCTGCAAGTCGCCGCCATCATACTGGCAACTCATGCGTTCATTTCCTTCAAAACTGAAATCTATATCCTGTGCTGCCATCTGCAATTCACTTCCGCTGATGTTCAGCGCAACTTGGTTAGTGCTTTTATTGGAGAACACATTTACACGGCGCAATGCGTTTTGAAAATCATTTTTATTAACCACGAGCTTATAGGGATTATCAACAGGTATCACCACTTTGTAATCTGGGAAACGCGCATCGATCAAACGGCAGATCATTTGTACATCGCCATGGCTTACAAATAAATGATTGCTGTTATAGCTGATGTTGAGTTCGTCATCATTATCGGGCAATGCGTTCTTCAATAAGTTAAGTGGTTTTTTAGGAACGATAAAAGAATCCGCTTTGGAAGCTTTACTGTCTGTTCTTTTATAACGTACCAGCCTGTGTGCATCTGTTGCAACAAATTGAACACCATCTTTTGCGAGTTCAAAAAATACCCCCGTCATTGCCGGGCGAAGATCATCACTGCTTACTGCAAACAATGTTTTGTTGATAGCAGTCACCAAGGCACTGCTGCTCATTGTAAATCCTGTGGTATCATCAGCGGTAGGTTCTTTAGGAAAATTATCGGGGTTTTCGCCCATCACTTTATACTTACCGTTATCGCTGGTGATCTCTACTGCAAAATTTTTATCAATATTGAATGTGAGCGGTTGATCTGAAATATTTTTCAATGAGTCGAGCAATATTTTTGCGGGAATACAAACTTTGCCATTTGCCTTGCTCTCCACATCCATGTGCACGCGCATTACCGTTTCCAGGTCTGTTGCCACGATGTTCAGTTTTTTATCCTGTATCTCGAATAAAAAATCTTCCAGTATTGGCAGTACAGTATTGGCATTAATAACGCCGCTAATCTGTTGCAGGTGCTTTAGCAGGGATGAGGATGAAACGATAAACTTCATGTTAATTCCGGTTTATTTATGGTGGAAGCCCGTCATTAGGCAGGCAAGCAAACCTACTGTAAAATGTTAATATTCCATACAGAATTTATCCCATCATTTATGAACAATCAGCTCCATTTTTAACCTGTCGTGTATATCCGCCGAACGATTAGTTTTGCCTGAGAAAATCAATCCAGCCTTGCTCAAACAAAGAACTACACCAGAAGAAGCCTTGTATAAAGCGAGGCATTTTTGCGGGTACCGTGAACGCTGCAGGTATGAAGTAACAGAGAAGCTATACGGCTTGGGACTGCACAAACAGGAAGTGGAGAAAACATTGTTACAATTGACCGAAGATGGCTACCTGAATGAGGACCGTTTTGCTTCCATGTTTGCCGGTGGGCGATTTCGCGTAAAGAAATGGGGGCGAGTGAAGATCAGGTATGAGCTAAAATTAAAAAGAGTGGAAAACTCTTCTATTGTGCATGCACTGAGCGAGATCAATATTGAAGAGTATGCGCATGTACTGGAAGTGATGGCGAGAAAGAAATGGAACAGTTTAAAAAACTTGCAGGACTATAGCCGTTCCGCAAAAACGATGCAATATCTTTTAAGTAAAGGTTATGAGCCGGGGTTGATCAGCCGGGCATTGACTGTGCTAAAACAAGGATAGGGTTATTCTCATTTCATCCATAACTCAGTATCTTCATTCCCAATTTTATTTATGTCCCTCACATTCACCCTCATACAAACTTCTTTGCATTGGGAAGACAAGGCATCCAACTTGCAAATGCTGGAAGAAAAAATAAACAGTATCACAGAAAAAACAGAAGTGGTGGTCTTGCCTGAAATGTTCAGCACGGGCTTTAGCATGCGGCCTGAAGTGTTTGCAGAAAAGATGGATGGTGAAACGGTTTCCTGGATGAAGAGAATTGCCGCTAAAAAGAAGATCATTTTAACCGGCAGCCTCATGATCGAAGAATGGGGTCATTATTATAATCGTTTGATCTGGATGTTGCCTGATGGCACCATAGGTTTTTATGATAAGCGCCATTGTTTCGCTTACGCGGAAGAGGACAAACATTATACTGCGGGTAATAAAAGATTGATCGCCTCAGTGAAAGGATGGAAGATCAACCTGCAGGTTTGTTATGATTTGCGTTTCCCGGTGTGGGCGCGACAAAACCAATCTCCTCTCCCCCGCGGGGAGAGGCCGGGTGAGGGGGAGTATGATGTCTTACTATATGTTGCTAACTGGCCCGAGCGCCGCAACCATGCATGGAAAAGTTTGCTCATAGCAAGGGCAATAGAAAACCAGTGTTATGTAATTGGCGTGAACCGCACAGGCAATGATGGAAATAATATTTTTCATAGTGGAGATAGCATGGTAGCAGGTCCGCTTGGTGAAGTGTTATATCACAAAGCAGAAGGAGAAGACATTTTCACTATCACACTCGACAAAGAAAAACTTGCAGAGACAAGGACTCGCTTTCCTTTCTGGAAAGATGCAGATACATTTATGATCACGAACCCCGAGGATGAATAAACAAGAAATTTTTTCGGCGATGAAAATTTTTACCGGCGATGAATGGCTTTCTGACAAGGCTATTATTGCTGAGGAAGGGATTATTGTTGATATTGTTCCTGCTTCCTCTGTTCATTCATCTACCAGCCATCAAACATTGGTTCCTTCATTTATCGACCTACAGATATATGGAGCGAATGGAAAATTACTGGCAGTATATCCCAATGCGGATTCGCTGTTTACTTTATATGATTATTGCAGTAAGGGTGGGGCTTTGCATTTTCTCCCAACGGTAGCAACCAATACTTACGAAACTTTCTATCGTTGTATTGATGCGGTAAAAGCTTACTGGCAACAGGGTGGCAAGGGTTGCCTTGGATTACATATCGAAGGGCCATGGATCAATAAAATAAAAAGAGGCGCGCATATTGAATCGCTGATCCATTCTCCAAACTTGAAAGAAGTAAAAGATCTATTAGAGTACGGCAAAGGAGTAACAAAGATGATTACACTGGCACCTGAAGTTTGCAGTGAGGAAGTAATAAAATTGATAAAGTCTTATGGCATCATCATTTCCGCAGGCCACAGCAACGCAACTTATGAAGAAGCCACACAGGCCTTTGATAAAGGCATCCACGCTGTTACTCATTTATATAATGCCATGAGCCCGCTGCAACATCGCGCACCGGGGTTGGTAGGGGCTGTATTCAATCATACCAAAACAATGTCGAGTATTGTGCCAGATGGCTACCATGTTGACTTTGCGGCGGTATCCATCGCCAAAAAAATAATGAAAGAAAGATTGTTTGTTATTACTGATGCGGTAACGGAAACAACTGAAGGTTATTACCCGCATCATCTGGCAGGCGATAAATATGAAAGCAATGGCATACTCAGTGGTTCGGCGTTGACCATGATAAAAGCAGTAAAAAATTTAGTGCAACATTGCAATATCGAATTAGCAGAAGCATTGCGCATGTGTAGTTTATATCCCGCGCAGGTATTTGGAATTGATAATGAATTGGGAAGAATTAAAAAAGGATACAGAGCCAGTTGGGTGGAGTTGGATGATGAATCCCTTGGAGGGTTTAAATAACCTTTGGAGGGTTTTAAACCCTCCAAAGGTTATTTTTAATTTACCACACTCAATGCTGCTTTTTGTGCGGCAGCTTTTCTCTGCTTTTTTTCTTTGGCATCAGAAAATATCTTGTCGATAAAAATGGCGGTGCCAATGCTCCAGTACATGCCATCATAGTTAGCCCTTTTATCAGATTCAAAAACAGTTTTGCGGTAACCCGCCATTGCATTCAATCCCATATAAGTAAGAAAATGCAGGTGCTTGATCTCTGGTATTTTAAAGTTGAAAGAAACACCCGCACCAACAGGTACGAAACTCTGCTTGCTTGTTTTTGTAGTAGTTATTTCTCCATCGCTTGAAGTGGAATCTATTGTTGCTTTGCCATAACCTGCTTCAAAAACCAGGCTCATTTCTATCATTTCTTTGCGGAAAACAAAAGGTTCAAAATAAACAGTGCCGAAAGTAACTTTTCTTTCAACTGAACTCGTTGTTGTCATTTTTGAATTAGATGACTGTACACCCATACCTGTCTGGTCAAAATAATAACCGCCAATTCCGATCTTGAATTTATCATGAACCACCACACCAATACGATAACCCCAAATATTGATCATTTGCCCGTCTATATAAGAAAAGCGCTGGTCGAAATCTGTGGTGGGTTTAATAGCGATCTCTTTGAGAGTAATAGCTGAATCTTTTTTTGATGCGTCTTGTGAAGTAGCGCTAAGGACTGCACATAAAAGCAATATTGAAAGGAGGAGAGATTTGTTCTTCAGTAAATTTTTGGAGTATCCTTTTGTCATGAGCCTTGGTTTAGACGAATTTTCCCTTCGTCTACTACAGAGGCTCCCTATTTCTGTTTTGCTGCCTGAACCATCTCCCGAATCGTAAATATTTTCATATCTACCCCGTTTTTGATGGCTGTTGAGGAGGGTTTTACCTCAATATCAGGCATAATTCCCCTGCCGTTTTTTATTCTTTTTGCGTCCATTACCAGTCGGTACCTTGGTAATGACACCCGGATATTGGTATTTGGCAGCACAATATCTGGTATATGCATGGCCGAATTACCATAGTAGCCGCCACCCGTCTCTTCGCCTATGACCGTTGTATTGGACTGGCCTTTGAGTGCCGAAACTAACATGGTTGACGCCGAAAAGGTATATCCGCCCTGTACTATATAAAGGTGTCCGTCAAAATGATTGGTGGTCTTTGGCTGAAAATAATGCGTTTCATAACGATGTTCATGGATGCGCCCATCGCTCATTTTCCGTGCAGAAAAATGCATTGGGAACCACCAGTATAACCAGGAAGGGTGGATGTACTGTCCATATTGAAAGTTCCTGCTCACGGCTGCAACGGTATCTCCTATTTTAAAAGGGGAGGTTTTTAAATATTTTGTCAATAGAATACTGTTCAAAACATTTCCGCCACCATTTTCGCGCAGGTCGATCACAAGATTGGGAATATGTTTCTCGCGGATCATCCGGAATGATTGGCGGAAAAATTTTCTCAATCCGCCACCAGTAAATGTGCTGAGGCGAATAAATGCTGTATTAATAGAAGTATCAATTCCTATGGCCCTCTTGTTCAGCAGTTTTGCCAGCCTAAGTTCCCTATGTGTTGGTTGCACGATCGTTCGCCGAAGGCTATCGATGTTTAATGTACTATCCCTGCGGGGAATAAAATTTCTTATATATACTATTGCTTCTTTTCCTGTGGAATCAATATAACCAATACGGTAACGGCTGGTTAATCCAAAGCTGATCTTATAATATGAAGGAAAATTTCCGCTGATCACCTGGCTTTTATAATTATCCGAATAACCATCGGTACTGATAAATTGGAACATGGAATCAAGCAGTCGCCGGTTACTCATTCCATTAATAGAAGTAATAATAGTGCCTCTTTTAAAAATAGAATCTTTCGGAAATACGCTACCCAGCACCACCAGGCTATCATCCCATGTTTTCAGGTAAAGTGGAAATTGCGGGTAACGATGCTTATCTGAGAGTTTTGTATATGCTTTCGAGAACCGAACGGAAGTATGCCCGCATCTAATCTTGCTTACTACAGAAGCAACTTTATTTCTGAATTGTGTTTCAGTTAGTGAATCGGTAATGCTATTGATCGCGTTATCAAAATATTGATCAATGCTGTCTTTAGGTGTGTACCAGTAAAGGCTGGGGTGATTGGCTTCGAGGGTTTCTCTCAGGATAATAAAATCTTCCTTCAGTTTTGGCGCAGCATATTTTTGATTGAAGGTGTAGCGCGAACTGCATGATGAAAGAATACTGGCAACACCGATCATAAAGAAGAATGTCCTTAGACCGGATATGGATTTTATTTTTCTTTTCATAACCATCACCTCTTCATTGCTACTCTCCAAATGCGTTCCAACCCTGTGCAATAATATCATGTGTGCCGCCGCCTTTGGTAAGCAACTTACACTTTTCTTCCATTTCTGTCATATAGCCCACTACGCTGATATCTTCATTTAAGACAATTTTATCATGGTCTTCCTGTTTCAAAGTAAAGATCAGTTCATAATCTTCGCCACCGTTTAATGCGCACATAGTTGGGTCAAGCCCGAATTTAAAAGCGGCTTTCCTGCTGGCATCGTTAATAGGAATTTTATCCTCATAGATCCTGCACCCTGTATTGCTTTGTCTGCATAGGTGCAATACTTCGCTGCTTAATCCATCGCTGATATCCATCATAGAAGTGGGAGTGATCTTATTCTCCTCAAAAAAATCAATGACATCTTTTCTTGCTTCAGGTTTCAATAATCTTCCAACAATATAATCTTCTCCTTCCAGGTCGGGTTGCACTTTTGGGTTTTCAAGGAATATCTTTTTTTCACGATCCATCAATGTCAATCCAAGAAAAGCACCGCCGAGATCACCACTCACACAGATCAGGTCTCCCGTTTGTGCTGTACTACGTTTTACAAATTTATCGGGGGCCACTTCACCCAATGCAGTGACAGAAATAATGAATCCTTTATTGGAAGAAGAAGTATCGCCACCTACCAAATCAACGCCATACTTTTCACAGGCAGCATACACACCTTCATAAAATTCATCCAATGCTTCTACACTAAACCTGTTGCTGAACGCAAGGCTGATGGTTATTTGTGTAGGTGTGGCATTCATGGCATATACATCGCTCAGGTTTACGATCACACTTTTGTAGCCAAGATGTTTGAGCGGCATATACATCAGGTCGAAGTGAATGCCTTCTACCAAAAGATCGGTTGTTACTACCGTCTGCTTTCCAAAATGATCTATCACGGCTGCATCATCCCCCACACTCAAAACTGTTGAAACATTTTTTATTTCAAAATTTTTTGTTAAATGCTCAATCAATCCAAATTCACCAAGAGAGGAAATTTCTGTTCTATTACTCATTTCTATTTGCGATTTTTTTTATGTTGCGAAGATTATACATATTTCGAACCATCCAATTCCTTAATTATCAATCTTTCAAAACTTCGTCTCAAAAAAAATGAACTGATTTGAATAATTGTAAAAATTACCACTTCCAGCAGTAACACAACCCCAAAATTGTTTAACCTGCTATTTTCTTGTCCTAATAAGGAGTTATCGCCAAAAAAAATATTCAATAAAAGCAATGGCAAAACATAAATAATAATAACAAAAGTGATATTTGGAGATAGCTTTATGTTAACAATTGTATCTTCTTTATCTCTTACAAGGTTGCCCGTAAAATATATAGTTTTCCCATAATGCATTGTATAGCCAAAAACAAATTTCTTCGTGAAAGAAAAAGTTCCGTTCTCATCAATAGAACCATAAAAA
Source organism: uncultured Chitinophagaceae bacterium (assembly GCA_903884185.1). Classification (GTDB taxonomy): domain Bacteria; phylum Bacteroidota; class Bacteroidia; order Chitinophagales; family Chitinophagaceae; genus CAISDV01. The sequence goes on from CAISDV010000099.1 coordinate 32,644, forward strand.
TTCTTCGAAAGGTCATACCATTTGCTGTTAAATATGCCTTCCAGCTTCGCTTTTGTGGCATCAAATGAAGCTGAAATTTTATAGCTATATTTTTTTCTCAATAAGCTATCCATTTAAACAAGTATTACATTTTTACAAATCGTATATCCAAAATCGTATATCGCAAATTTCTAAATTTCCCCTCCATTCACAATCCTCACTACCTCATCATGGATCTTTCCATTCGTTGCAATGATATGTGGCTGATAAGGCGAATAATGTTCTCCTTTAAAATCTGTGACCTTCCCACCTGCTTCTTCAACGATCAGGAAACCTGCGGCGCTGTCCCATGCACTGAGCTTATGCTCATAAAATCCATCAAAACGGCCAGCTGCCACCCAGCAAAGATCGATGGCTGCACTACCTAACCGACGAACAGGCACCCCCTTACGAATAAATTTTTCAAATATTTGTAATGGCCCGTTGGGTGTATCCAGGTAAGTATATGGGAACCCTGTTACAAGGCAACTTTCGAGTACATTTTTTTTGTCGCTTACGCGGATGATCTTGTCGTTCAGGGTAGCGCCATATCCTCTTTGCGCAAAAAATAATTCGCCAATAAAAGGATTATACACAGCACCCAATTCCATCACAGCATCAATTTCAACAGCAATACTTACGCAGCAAATGGGAATACCATTGGCATAGTTTACCGTTCCGTCAATTGGGTCGATGATCCATTTGTAAGTGGAATCCTTCGCCAGCTCGCCCGCCTCTTCACTCAAAATAAAATGATCGGGATAATCTTCTTTAATGATACGGATAATAGCCTCTTCACTTTTATGGTCAACTTCGGTGACCAGGTTATTCATTCCTTCTTTATTAGAAATGGTGAAAGACTTATCAAAATATTCTTTCATGATCGCCGCGGCAGCTTCCGTGGCTTTTAATAAGGTAGTTTTTAGCATGCCGCAAAGATAACAAACCATGCGGCGTCTCTTATGAGAATTATAGGGCCGAATGGCTTACATTGGTTCTTCAAAATTTCCAGGGCCGAATGCAATTGTCTATCATCATAGTCAACTATAACGTAAAATATTTCCTTGAGCAATGCCTTTGCTCAGTGAGAAAAGCGGTGTTGGGAATTGATGTGGAAATTTTTGTAGTTGATAACCATTCCATCGACGGAAGTATTGAATATTTACAACCTTTATTCCCAGAAGTGTCTTTTATTGTAAATGAAAAGAACCTGGGTTTTGCCGCTGCCAATAATAAGGCGTTATTACATGCAAAAGGAGAATACATTCTCTTCCTGAACCCTGATACATTGGTTCCAGAAGATTGCCTGGCTGACTGCATTTCTTTTTTGGAAAATGATGAAACAACAGGTGCAGCTGGTGTTCGCATGATCGATGGCCGCGGAAAATTTTTGCCCGAAAGCAAACGGTCATTCCCATCTCCATTGATCTCTTTTTTTAAGCTGATGGGGTTATCGTCTCTTTTTCCCCGCTCCCGCTTTTTTAACCGCTACTCTTTGGGATGGCTGGATGAAACTAAAAATTATGAAACAGAAGTTTTGGCAGGCGCATTTATAATGGTTAGGAAACAGGTATTAGATAAAACAAGTGGCTTTGATGAAAGTTTTTTTATGTATGGCGAGGATGTGGACCTGAGTTATCGTATCCGCAAACTGGGTTATAAAAATTATTATCTCGGAGAAGATTGTATTATTCATTTTAAAGGCGAGAGCTCAAGAAAAGGAAGCCTGAATTATGTGCTGATGTTTTATAGCGCCATGAAAATTTTTGTCAACAAACATTATGGCGGAAGCAAAGCAAAATTATTTTCCTTTTTTATCAGGCTGGCGATATGGGGCAGGGCATTGTTATCCATACTAGCCCGGTTGTTTAATAAAATTGGCCTGCCACTCACAGATGCTCTGATTGTTTTTCTTTCTTTATTTTTTGTGGAGCGTGGATGGGTTCATTTTATCAGTCACCGTGAATTTGGAACCTATTTCGCTCCCTATGCCATCCCGGTTTTTACGCTTGTATTTTTATTGGCTGCCACTATCACAGGGATGTACGATAATTTATACAAGCCATCAAAAGCCTTCCTGTCCTCAGTTTCAGCGATCATCGTTATGCTGGCGGTTTATTCTTTATTGCCAGAACAGGTAAGATTTTCGAGAGGAGTGATCTTATTTGGGGGAATACTTGCAGGAATCGTTGTTATAACTGCCAGGTGGATACTGATAAGATCCGGAATCGTTGCAGAAAATCATCTCTCAAAAAAAAATCATCCTTGTTTGATAGTGGGTTCTTTGGAAGAGCATGATCAGGTTGCACACTTATTGAAGCAAAGCGGCATGGAAGAAAAAATTATCGGAAGAATAAAAACAACTGAAGATAATGAAGTGGCTCTTGGCGATCTTTCCCAATTACCTGTATTGATTCAAAAATTAATGATACGTGAATTAATATTCTGTACTGATAGTTTATCCTATAATAAAGTGATCGCAGTAATGCAGTCCATCAGCCAAAAAATTTCTTTTCGCTTTCATTCAAAAAACAGCGGGAGTATTGTGGGGAGTGATTCGTCGGCAACCACAGGCGAAACTGTTGCATCAGATAGTTATTATCAAATAGCACAACCCTATTTTAAAAGAATGAAGAGATTGGTGGATATTAAATTTTCTTTATTCCTCTTACTTGGATTTCCAGTGCATTTATTATTTATCAAAAAAGGTGGCCATGCTTTAGCCAATGCATTCCAGGTTTTATCAGGAAAGAAAACATGGGTGGGTTATGCCTCTGAAGAAAAAAAACTTCCTCCTATTTTACCTGCTGTCCTTAATTCTTATGGCGAACCGTTACACCAGCCTTCTCTTCTTACAAAAGATGCATTGGAGAGAATTGACCTTTTGTATGCCCGGGAATATGATTGGCTGCCCGACATACAGTTGATCCTGAAAAACTACCGGAACCTGGGCGGATAATTTGCGCTTTTGGCTCCTTTGTTTTTGCCGTATTTCAAGTAGCTTCGTGAGCTAACTAAACGAATATCCTAACGATGTCAATTATAGACATTCAGGTTCCAGCTTCTATTGCCAGGGCGCTTCGCCTGCCGGAGAATAATCCAAGGCGCCAGCAACTTAGGGTACTCAAAAAATTATTACGCAAAGCGCGTTTTACTGAGTTTGGCCAGCAATATCGTTTTGATGAAGTATTAATGAACAAGCATGTTGGGAAAAAGTTCCAGGAACTGGTTCCCCATTTCAATTATAATTCCATTTATAAAGAATGGTGGAACAAAACACTGGAAGGGAAACCGGATGTATGCTGGCCCGGTAAAATAAAATATTATGCGCTTTCGTCCGGAACATCTGAGGCAGCCAGCAAATACATTCCCATTACCAACGATCTTTTGCGCGGCAATAAGATCGCGATGATAAAACAATTGTTGAGTTTACGGACCTATGAAGACATTCCCTTCGGTTCCATCAGCAAAGGGTGGCTCACGCTTAGCGGCAGTACCGACCTGCAAAAGGGGTCGGGTTATTATGCCGGCGACCTGAGTGGCATCACCGTAAAAAAATCGCCCTTCTGGTTTCAGCCATTTTATAAACCGGGAAAAAAGATCGCCAAACAAAAAGACTGGAATAAAAAATTAAAAGAGATTGTTGAAAAAGCACCTGAATGGGATATTGGTTTTGTAGTGGGTGTTCCTGCCTGGGTGCAGATGTGTTTGCAAATGATCATTGAGCGCTACAAGCTGAATACCATTCATGACCTTTGGCCCAATCTCGCATTTTTTGTGCATGGGGGTGTAAGCTTTGAGCCATATAAAGCCGGGTTCGAAAAATTATTAGGCAAGCCGCTGACTTATATAGAGACCTATCTCGCCAGCGAAGGGTTTATTGCCTACCAGGACAAACAATATGCAAAAGGAATGAAACTGGTGACAAACGAACATATTTTTCATGAGTTTGTTCCGTTCGATGAAAAGAATTTTGATAGCGATGGAGAGCTTGTAGAAAATCCAGAAGCATTAATGATACACGAAGTTGAAGAGAGAAAAGATTATGCATTGCTCATCAGTACTGCCGGCGGCGCCTGGCGTTACCTGATCGGAGATACCATCCGGTTTATTGATAAAGAAAAATGTGAGATCATCATTACTGGCAGAACCAAGCAATACCTAAGTCTCGTAGGTGAGCATCTTAGTGTAGAGAATATGAATAAAGCAGTTCAGCAGGTAAGCGAGGAAATGAATATCAGCATTCCTGAGTTTACTGTTGCTGGTATTCCTTATGATGGATTTTTTGCGCATCACTGGTATGTTGCCTGCAATGATAAAGTAGATGCTGACGCTCTTCGTACGCGGATCGATGAAAAATTGAACCTGCTGAACGACGACTATGCTGTTGAAAGAAGAAGCGCTTTAAAAGACGTGATGCTGGATGTTTTGAGCGAGCAGCAATTCATGGATTTTATGCGCCTCAAAGGGAAAGTTGGTGGCCAGCATAAGTTTCCAAGGGTATTAAAAGGGCAGATGCTCGAAGACTGGCAGAATTTTTTGAAACCAGGTACGGCATAAGTTTTGCTAACTTACCAGCAAATCATACACCCGCTTGCATAACGTATAAATTTATTTCATGGTTGCTGCTTTATTAAAAGGACTTTTACTGGGGTTGATGTTATCTGTTTCTGTTGGGCCCATTATTTTCACGATCATTAAACAAAGCATCCTTCATGGCCGCAAAGCAGGCTATGCTTTTGTGGCAGGCATCTCGTTTAGTGATATTACAATGGTGGTTATCTGCAATTTTTTTACCGGATTGTTTGATGCCGCTTTAAAACATGAAAAAGTGATAGCCATTGCAGGAAGTATTTTTCTATTGGGATTGGGTATTTACACTTTCTTCTTTAAAAAAGTAAATCTCACCGATGAGAACAAGAATATAAAACTTCCCGAAAAAGTATTTAAGCACCACGAATTACTGGCACTTTCTGTTTCTGGTTTTTTTATGAATATGCTGAATCCAGGAGCTATCCTCTTTTGGTTTGCCTGGTCTGCAGCTATTATGGCAGATTCCAAGAGTACACCACATCCCATTCAATACCGGATCATTGTTTTTGGCACCTGCCTGGCCTTTTTACTCGCTACTGATATTGCGAAAGTATTGCTCGCAGGCCGGTTGCGCTCAAAACTGACCCAGAAGAACATGCATAGGATCGATCAGTTGCTGGGGCTTATATTGATTGGTTTTGGTATCGCATTGTTTTGGGGCGTTTTGGAATTCGGCAGCAAGTTGAAATAGGTTTTTAACGAAGCATTAGTGAAATCCATTAACACATCGTTATATCTTTCGGTGATGAGATTTTTTACCCTCACTTTTTTATTTATTATTCTTACTACAAATTTGCTTGCACAGCAATCTGACCTGCTTGTATTAAAGAAAAGGGATTTGACCATTGAAACGTTTTTTGCAGGAGGTTATATAACATTTAAACTCGACAACTATCAATGGGTGGAGGGTAGAATAAAATTCATTCGTCATGATTCAATTGCAATAGATCAGATGAAGCTGAAACTGTTTGTGAATATGTGGGGGATGGTGGTGCAGGATACTTTAAAGTATGGTGCATTAAAATATAGCATACACGAGATTGTAGCGATGCCGGTAAAAGCTCAGAAACTGGGTATCATTAAAGGTGGCGGGCTTTTCATTGCCGGCGGAGGCGGGTATATTGGCTTGAATATTTTGAACAGTGTTATTAATAATGATAATTTTTTTACTTCACAAAATCTTACCCGTGTGGGAATTGCCGGCCTTGTTTTCCTATTCGGAAAAATTTTGCAATGGACGCATCCTTCGGAAGTAAAGCTTGGGAAAAAATACAAGTTAGAGATGGTGTATATCTCAGACGCTAAATAGTATCTTGCCGAAGCATGGCAACACGATCTACCCTTTTTTTTAAGAAGCTCTGGAAATGGACAAAAAGGATATTCCTTTTCTGTTTTATTTCTTCTTTCTTATATATCGTCCTTTGCCGTTGGGTGATGCCTCCTATTACTATTACCCAGATCAGCAATTCTTTTAGTTATGGTTTGAAAAGGGATTATGTAAAATGGGAAGACATCTCCTACAATGTAAAGCTGGCTGCATTGGCGAGCGAGGACCAGATTTTTGCGGAGCATGGTGGGTTTGACTGGGAACAGATTCAAATGAGCCTGCATCCCCCGAAGGGAAAAAAAAGAAAACTGCCATTAGGCGCTGCAGCGAGTACCATTACACAACAAACTGCAAAGAATGTTTTTTTATGGCAGGGAAATGGAGTTACGAAATATATCCGCAAAATACCGGAAGCGTATTTTACAAAAATGATCGAGTGGTTTTGGGGGAAGAGAAGAATACTTGAAGTGTACCTGAATGTGATTGAAATGGGGCCGGGTATTTTTGGGATCGAATCTGCCGCGCAACATTATTTTCATAAACATGCGAAGAACCTGTCGAGAGAAGAAGCAGCCATGATCATTGCCTGCCTGCCTAATCCTAAAAAGTTTTCTGTGGTTCCTGCCAGCAGAAGGGTTTCCTGGCGCTACCCACAAATACTGCAACAGATGCGGCTCATTGAGGATGATGAGGATATACAGAAGATCATAAAATGAAAATAACATTTTAAAGTGTTGTTTATATTTATGAAATTTGATACATGTATACCCCTCGATTGTTTCTCCTCCTATGTTTCATGGGATTAGCTCTTTTTAGTTTTTCACAAACTGTTGCTCTTATTTATTCTAAGTCAAGCCTGCAACAAGTTTATGCGGCTGGAAGATTACAAACCGCCCTTGAAAAAAAAGGTTATTCAGTTAAACAAGGTGCGACAACTGATACCATCTATCTCTCACTCAATTTTTCAAAATCAAACCTTGGCAGCGAATCTTATTCTATTTCTATAAATGGAAAAAATATTTCCATCACCGGCGGCGATGAAAGGGGATTGATCTATGGAAGCTTGTCTGTTGCTGAAGACCTGGATAATGGCATTCCTTTGGAAAAAATCAGAGCAAGCAATGAAAAACCAAATCTTGGTTTGCGCGCTATCAAATTTGATCTCCCCTGGGATACTTACCGGCACAGTTATTCGCTCGACCAGCATATTGAAACCTGTAAAGACACGAGCTACTGGAGAGCATTTTTAGATATGATGGCAGAGAATCGTTTTAATGCGCTCACACTCTGGAACCTGCACCCTTACACATTCATGATCCGTGCAAAAAATTTTCCGGAAGCTTGCCCGTTCTCCGATGCCGAACTAAAACAATGGCAAACATTGTTTCATACTATTTTCAAAATGGCGAAAGAACGCGCCATTGATCTTTACCTGGTTCCCTTCAACATATTTGTGAGCCCCGAATTTTCTAAAGCGCACAATGTGGCGATGGATAATCTGCAACACAATTTTTTTGTGAATGGCGATACTTCCGAAATTGTAAAACGTTACACCCGCGAAAGTGTAACACAGGTCTTGCAGGAATACCCGGAGCTTACCGGCTTCGGGCTTACACTTGGGGAAGGAATGGGCGGAATGAGCGCACAGCAACGCGAAGATTGGATGAAAGAAACGATCATTGAAGGTATGCGTCTCTCTGGGCGTAAATTAAAACTCATACACCGCATACCTTTCTCCAGTACCACAGGTTCTCTCGGTATCACCAGTATCGAAACAGAAAAACTTACTCGCAAAGCAATTGATGAAGAAGGAAAACTGGATTTTATAGAAGGCCCTATCTATGCCGATTTGAAATATAATTGGTCGCATGCACATTCCACCACCACTCTCGTAAAAGTACACGGCGGCAAACTCTACGACACATACTTTGTTCCCAAACCAGAAAATTATAAGATCAGTTGGACCGCGCGCAACGAAGATTTCTTTTGCCTGCGCTGGGGTGTTCCGGGTTTTGTACGATCTCATATCAATACCAATAACCAGTCGTACACGGGCGGTTATTTTATTGGCTCCGAAACATATATTCCTGCCAAAGACTATTTTACCAGCATTACACCCGTCAATTGGAAATATGCATTTGAAAGGCAATGGCTGTTTTATAAAATTTGGGGAAGGCTATTATACAACCCTACCACTTCTGATGATGTATTTAAAGCAGAGTTCGTTCGCCGTTATGGAAAACAAGGAGAAAATTTATTAGAAGCTTCTTCTCTTGCGGGCGCAACGCCTTTGCGGCTCGCCTCTTCATTCGATTTTACCTGGGATTTCTCTCTTTACAGCGAAGGCTTTCTGGCACTTGATAGCAAGACCAAACGTGTAGATTATATTTCTATCGACAGGCAGATCAACCAACCGCCAACAGACCCCAATTATGTTTCTATTGCTGATTATGTAAAAACTATTTCATTGGGCAATTCTTTTGATAAAAGCAAGATCACTCCGCCCATACTTGCTTCCATGCTTGAAAAAGATTGTGCAAAAGCACTTGAATTGATAAAAAATATTCAGCCAGGAACCAATCATTCTCTCATGTATGAACTGGCTGATATAAAAACCTGGGCCACTCTCGGTTTATATTTTGCAGAAAAATTAAAAGGGGGAATCGCATTACAAACCTATCGCGTGAAAGGTGTTGAAGAAAATAAACTATCTGCAATAAGCCACTTACAAAAAGCATTGCACTATTGGGATGAGGTAGTTTCTATCACTCGCCCTATCTACAAAGACATGCCCTTGGTTCATTACAGCGAACAGGATGGCAAATCCTGGAAAGAAAATGATCAGCTGCGTTTTCACTGGGGACTTATAAGGCCTGATGTTGCGAAGGATGTGGAAATTGCGAGAAGTAGCCTGCATTAGGATTCGTAGGATTAACGGATAGATAGGATTAAGGAAGCCAATCCTTCAATCTTCAAATCCTACGAATCCTAATACAGACAATTGAATTACACTAAGTATAAATTCAGGGATTTATACAACAATTTAGTTCCTCAAAAAACATACTATTGATGAATGAAGTATGAGGAGCTTACGCACAAAATAATTGGTTGTGCTATGAAAGTACATCGTGTAATGGGAAATGGTTTTCAGGAAGTAATATACCAGCGTGCATTAGCAATAGAAATGAAAAAACAGGAGTTGAGCTTTAGCCGTGAAATGGAAATGACCATTTATTATGATGACACAGGCATCGGCACAAGAAGAGTTGATTTTTTTGTAGAGAATAATATTATGGTTGAAATAAAAGCCGTAATCAAGTTAGATGATATACATCTTGCCCAGGCTATGAACTATTGTCAGGCATATAACTTACCAGTTGGCCTATTGATCAATTTCGGCGCAAGAAGTCTTGAGTTCAAAAGAGTTTATAATGTTAATCACCCCGATAATAAAGAGTACATTGAAAACAAAACTAGGATTTGATGATTAAAAGATGATAGGAATAATGAAACCCATCCTACAATCATTAAATCTTACGAATCTTAATACAGACAAAGGAGTTTAAACCAATCCTTCAATCTTCAAATCCTACGAATCTTAATACAGACAAAGGAAGTTAACCCAATCCTTCCATCTTCAAATCCTACGAATCCTAATACAGACAGTTAACCGCCTTAATCGCTTTCTCTAATCTCTCCTCATACCCACCACTGATCTCTACCCATGGCGTAGATTGGTTCATCAAAAGGTCTTTATAAATTTTGTATAGTTCCTGGCGGGGCTTTTCATCGGGATATTCGCGTAGCTCATCTTTTACCCAGGGAAGATCAATATCGCAAAGCAGGTACAGGTCATATTTGCGTTCAACAATTTTATCAAGAATAAACTGGTGGCATCTTCCACAAACATATTCGCACCATACTTTCATTACATACATATCAGTATCCAGGAAAAGCAAGGGGGCGTATGCGACGGATGTTGTTGAATATTTGTTTATCCAATGCTTATCATCCACTTTTGACCATTCGCTTTTTATCTTTTCCGTATACTCATCTTCCATGGCCAGTTGCCCTTTTGCAATAGTAAGCAGGTCGTCAAAATCATAATCCTTTCCGTGAGTAAGCAGGAATTCCCTTGCAAATTCAGGGCACCATTGCATCTGGTAATGTTGTGCAAGTAATTCGCAAAGGGTGCTCTTGCCTGTAGATTCAGGGCCAATTATTACAACTTTTTTAGGCTCGTGCATGGTCTGCCTTTTTCTTCCATGAAATAAGTCCGGCTACTGCCAATGCCAGCAATACCATGAATTGTACGCTGGTGAATGCATAGCCTTTGACAAAATATAACGGGATGGAAGCAATATTTGTTGCGATCCACCAGATCCAGCTTTCCACTTTTTTTTTCGCCATCAGCCACATACCGGTGAACGCCGTGGCACTCGCAAATGCATCTGCCCACGGAATGGCTCCCGGCGCAAAATTTGCTTTCAACCAGGTAAGCGATGCGAAGATGGTGATATAAAATGCTCCAAAAAATAATAGCTGGTACAACCATTCTTTTTTACTGCTGGTGGTAACATGAAGTATTACCTCATGTGTTTGTTCATTTTTCCTGGCCCATAAGATCCACCCATAAATACTCATTACGGTATAGTAAATATTCACACTTGCCTCACCAAATAATTTCCCTTTTACACTGAGATAAATATAGATAGCTGTATTGATCAATCCTATTGGATAAACAAGTATGTTTTCCTTTTTACTAAACCATACACAAGTAATGCCCGCAAATACTCCTATAAATTCTACAAGTGTTGTCTGCTGAATTCCTGCAATGAACTGGTGGTAAATTTCGGGGATGCTCATAGGAATGCGAAGGTAAGTAAGGCTCTCCGATAAAATGTGTTGCCTTTGTCACGATATCGTAACTTGCATATTAATAAATTATTAAAAAAGAAATTATATGACACGCAACGCAACCGCCGTATGGAACGGCTCCGGTAAAGAAGGCTCCGGCCATCTCACCACACAAAGCACCACTTTAAATAACACCCAGTATTCATTCAATTCCCGTTTTGCGGATGGGGTTGGAACAAATCCTGAAGAGCTGGTAGCAGCCGCGCATGCCGGCTGTTTTACGATGAAATTGAGTTTTGTTTTAGGTGGCGCGGGCTTTACTCCTGAAAGCTTGCAGACAAAATGTGATATCACATTGGAAGATGGTGCCATCACAAAATCGCACCTCACCGTTCAGGGAAAAGTATCAGGTATTACCAAAGAAAAATTTGAAGAGTGTGTGAAAGATGCAGAAGCAAATTGCCCCATCTCCAAATTATTCAAAACAGAGATCTCATCTGAAGCTGTATTATTATAATTATTAAAGGATGGTTGCATCTTGCTGCCATCCTTATTTTTCATTCGTCAGCGCATACACGGCAAAACTTGCCAGCCAATGCTCTCCACCATAACTGCCCGATGCAATATTGGGCAGGCTTGTTTCAAGGTGATGGATAGCTGATCTCAATAATATTTTTTTACGCGTGTCGTTATCCGGCAATTGTGAGGCTATCCCTTTCATGCACCAGCTACGGCTTAATGATAATCCGTCAAGGTGCACTATCTGAAGGTCGGACCTGTCTGAGACTACTGGCAATTTCGTCAAGTGTTCTGGTAAGAGATGTTGTTTCTTTCTTTGGGCTGGGGGGAGCTATTATTATTGAGAAAGAAGGCCTATCTTAATCTGCAAGACTTAAAAAATTTTCGTGTGTTCTTTCGGGAAGGCCTTCAATTTCCAGTATTTTTTTAAGCAGGCATTTATCTGCTCCTCTTGTCTGATACGCATCTACCATATTCTCAATCGTTACATCATATTTCGATTCTTCTACCAGCCTGATACTGTAAACCTTTTCTATAAACCCCTCTTCCAGCACCCTGAAATAAGTGCCGTTTCTTTTTTGTTCCCAGAACAATTTTGTCATATTACTCAGCCCAAATCTTGCATTTAATTTAAAGCAGGGAAATCTTGGTTCAACGGCCTGGAGAAGCACGCTGCCTATGCGATAAATATTTCCTATTCTTACTTCGGTATCAGGTAACCCTTCTGTGGTAAGGTTTTCGCCAAACATTCCATAAGACCAGTCATTACGATCTAAAACATTTTTCCAGTGAGCATAATAAGAAACATCATAAGAATAAACCGCTTTGTCTTTACCGCCATGAACGCGCGGATCGGCCTGTTCATCTCCCTTAATATTTAAGAAAGAAACTTTGAGTGGCTCTGAGGTGGGTTGTTTGAAGATGCCAGTCAGTATCTTTTCACCCTGCCATTCTATTTCCCTGGCCGCCCCAATATTGACCGATATTATTTTCATTCAAATAAATGTACAAATAAAAAAGCATCCCGTTTTGAGGATGCTCTATTAAATATTTTTTCCGTTATTGAATTATTCTGATTCTGCCACCACTTCTTTCACTTCGGGTATCATACGTTTCATCATGCCTTCAATGCCTGCTTTCAATGTGATCATAGAAGAAGGGCAGCCGCTGCAGCTTCCCTGCAACATCAGGTTTACAACACCGTCGTTATAACTTTTAAACTGGATAGCGCCACCATCCATTTCCACAGCGGGCTTCACATAATTCTCCAAAAGCTCTTTTACTCTTTTTACAATATCATCATCATCGGCACTAACAGTATTGCTGGCTTCCTGTTTTATTTTTGATACTTCCTCTTCATTCACCACCACACCATTATTCTCAAGATAATCTTTCAGGAATTGTTTGATCGTAGGGATCACATCCTGCCAGTCTTCCGTATCTGCTGTTTTTGTAAGTGTTACAAAATTGCTGGCAATAAACACACTTTTAATAAAAGGGAAACTGAACAATTCTTTTGCAAGTGGTGATGGGCCGGCCAGGCTCTCCTCTGCAAAATCAATGCTCTTGCCGGGATATAATAATTTATTGGCAACAAATTTCATTGTTTCCGGGTTCGGCGTCATCTCTGTATAAATACTTACAACGGTATTGCCTGTCTTGATCATAACGGTACTTTTCTTACTGCAAAGTAAGTCAAAACTGAGGCAGGAAAAGCCTGTTTTTCCGGCTAAGCCTTGCCAGCAGGGAGATTTTTCGTTTATCGAAAATTTGTGAGGTATCAAGCCTTGTCAACGATCCGCAACTTAGCATAGTTGAGCATGATCTTTTTTTCGCCGTTCAATTCAAATTTGATCGTGGCAATAGGATTGTGTGCACTTCCTTCAATTTTTTCTACCAGCCCGAATCCAAATTTCTGGTGCTCTACTTTTTGGCCTGCTTCCAGCGCAGAAGTATCGCTTGCTTCAAATTCTTTGGAAGGCACATGCGCAACTATTTTTGAAGTGGGTGGTACAATAGGTAAGTACTCTGGCTTTTTTTCTCCCGATCCGCGACCTTCTGAACCGCGATGCAATCTTTCAAAAGCAGAACCTAAATTAAATGCGCCCTGGTTTCTTGCACCACCGCCGGCAAAACTTTTATCTAAATATTTTTCGGGCAGTTCTTCCAGGAAACGGCTGGGATCGTTCTGTACAAGTTGCCCAAAACGATAGCGTGCATTAGCATAGGTTAACCATAACCTTTGTTTGGCCCTGGTTACCGCCACATAGAATAATCTTCTCTCTTCTTCCAGCTCTTCGCGGGTATTGATCGACATAGCATTAGGAAATAGTGTTTCTTCAATACCGCCTACAAATACTGCTGCAAATTCAAGCCCCTTTGCAGCGTGGATCGTCATCAGTTTTACAGAATCATTATCCCCTTTGTCATTATCTGCATCAGTTAATAGTGTGATCTGCTGCAAATAGCTTCCCAAACTTTTATCTCCCTGCTCCCCATCTTCATTCATGGGGCTTTCTGTCCATTCTTTTATTGAATTCAATAACTCCTGAATGTTTTCATACCGCGCCAATCCTTCTGTTGTCTTATCATTAAAAAGTTCTTTTACAATATTGGTGTGCTTGCCTATTTGTACTGCTACATCATAAGCATTCTTACTTGCAAGCATACTCTGGAAGTAACGGATCGTTGTCACAAAATCTTTCAACGCTTCCAGTGTGCCCGACTTAAACCCGAATTCCGCCGCACGCTGCAATACTTCATACACCGGTATATTTTGTTCATTGGCAATGGTCACCAATTTTTCGATCGTTGTTTTACCAATGCCGCGGGCGGGATAATTGATGATACGTTTCAAAGCTTCTTCATCCTTTGTATTAACGATCAATCGCAGATAGGCAATGTAATCCCTGATCTCTTTGCGCTGGTAAAAACTGATCCCACCATAAATTCTATATGGGATGCCCATCCTCCGCAGGCTTTCTTCAAAAGCACGGCTCTGTGCATTGGTGCGATATAAAATTGCAAAATCATTATTGTAATAGTGGTTACGGAGTTTTTGCTCCTTTATTGTATCGGCTACAAATTTCCCTTCTTCATTATCGGTTGCAGTTCTGATCACGTTTATCTTTTCCCCTTCCGCATTTTCCGTCCATAGTTCTTTTGGTATCTGCCCTTTATTGTTTTTGATCACATCATTCGCCACGTTAAGAATACTTTGTGTACTGCGGTAATTCTGTTCCAGCTTTACCACTTTTACATCATCATAATCTTTCTGGAATCTCAAAATATTTTCGATCGTTGCACCACGGAAACTATAAATGCTTTGTGCATCATCTCCCACCACGCAGATATTTTCATGCGCTGCGGCCAGAAGTTTTGTTATCTCATATTGTACTGCGTTGGTATCCTGGTACTCGTCTATCAGTATATATTTGAATTTATGCTGAAACTTGTGCAGCGCTTCGGGAAAATCGCGCAGCAATTCAAACATCTTCAGCAACAGGTCATCAAAGTCCATTGCACCATTCTTAAAACATCTCGCGGCATACGCTGCATATACCTGTGCGATAGCGGGGCGATTAGATCTTGTGTCTTCCTGCTGGATATAATAATCATTGGCATATTCTGCCGGGCCGATCAATGCATTTTTTGCAGATGAGATCCGGTTGTGCACGATATTGGGTTTATAATGCTTGTCATCCAGATCCAGTTCTTTGATCACTGCTTTCAAAACGCTTCGGCTATCGTCTGTATCGTAAATCGTGAAATTGGCGGGATAGCCCATGCGGTATGCTTCGCCGCGTAAAATTCTTGCAAATACACTATGAAATGTGCCGATGTATAAATTACGTGCGTCCGTATTGCCAAGGATCTTTTCCACGCGCTCCTTCATTTCGGCCGCTGCTTTATTCGTAAATGTAAGCGCCAGTATATTGAATGCGTCTACATTATGTTCCGACATCAGGTGGGCAATACGTGTTGTGAGCACTTTGGTTTTTCCACTACCCGCACCAGCCACTATCATCAACGGCCCTTTCACATGTAACACAGCTTCTTTCTGCTGTTCATTCAATCCCACTAAATAATCTTGCATGGGCGCAAGTTACGAAGGGAGGGTGCTGAAAAGTATAGTGGTTGAAAAGTTCATGAGGGTTTTATTTTACCCCGCTATCAACATTAATTACCCCTTCTTTTCTTTCTTTCCAGGTATTTGTTATAAATGATCTCTCCCATTGGCTTCTGGGATAATTTGCTTTCCACCCAGGAGATCACATCCAGGTAAGCAAAAGAGCGCGTTTCAAAACGGCTATTTTCTACCTGCTTTATTTTTTGAAGGAATTTTTTTAATTCAGGCATCATTTTTTTCGTCGGCACATAAAAACTGTTTCTCAAAAATTTGAACATTTCCTCTTCTACTACTGTCAGGTTTTCCATCTTCGCCATAAAACGATATACTGATTTGATCAGCGACTCAATGATCTCGGCATTCCCCATTTCATAGTGTGCCATCAAGTGCATTAGTCGGGCATAACATTGAAGATCGTTGCGCAGACCCACCTGGTCGTTGATGATCTTATGCAGGTAGTCGATACATTTTTCATAATTACCGCTACCAAA
Source organism: uncultured Chitinophagaceae bacterium (assembly GCA_903884185.1). Lineage (GTDB taxonomy): Bacteria > Bacteroidota > Bacteroidia > Chitinophagales > Chitinophagaceae > CAISDV01. The sequence goes on from CAISDV010000099.1 coordinate 48,578, forward strand.
ATACAGGCTGGCTATTTTATAGTTGAATACCAGGATTCGGTGCCTGTCGATATACATATCATATTCATCTAATTTTTTTTCGATAAAAGGGATCAGTAATAACCCTTCATTAAATGTTCCGGTCATCAAGTGCTTGTTGATCTTTGCGCTGTTGATATAAACAAACGTGTGTACGCGGAAATTATCGTGGTGGTTGGCAATATCTGATTTTCCAAATGCTTCGAATTTTTTCAGCACTGTATCGAATTTTTGGAAATTCCTCAGATCAAAATGTGCATTCAATAAATTATGCATGCCCTTGATATAATGCCCTGTTTCTACGCCGATCATTGCATCCTGCTGTTCATAAAGGTCTATCCACTTTTGGCTGTAGCGGTAATACATTAAAAAATCCTGCCTGATAAAAGCATACCATGTGTAGCTTTGATAGAGATATAGTCTCTCATAAAAGTCTGTCCGTTCATTGACGTTGGCCGGAAGGTTTTCCCTGAAGAATTGTTTTACACCTGTCTCATCTTTTTCATTTCGCGCATGGCCGTTTTTAATATACCAACTGTATAACCGCAGGGCAAGGTTCGAAAGCTTAGTTACCATATCAATATGGTCGCTTATTTCCAGCGCTTCTGTTGAAAGGAGTTCGGCCCGGTCCTGCATGCTTCGTGTGATATGAAGTGTTTCGATCTTTTTTTCAAGGCTGATCACCTGTGCCAGGAAATTGAATTTATAATTTGCTTTGGCCATTTCCCTTGCCCTTTCCAGTATTTTAAGACTTTGCAGCTTCAACCCTTTATTATAAAGTATCCGGGCATGGTCCAGTTGCTCATTTAGCTGGAGCTCTACGCTCTCAGTGCTTTTTAATACCCGGAGGCTGGCAAGTAATTGCTTATATAAATGCGTTTTCAGGTTGGCCAACTGGGGCTTTTCAACTGAAGGCATTTTTTTAAGCAGCAATTTCTCGTCATATTCCTTCAGTTTATCAAGTGCATCAAAAAGCTGGATGATCTTGAGGTTCTCTTTTGCAGAACTTCTTTTAATATAGAGCTTGAAATTCCTTTTTTCGGATTTTTCGAGGGTATGCACCAGTTGAAATAATGTATCGTTCAGGCGGTTGGGCATCATTAACTGATTTTCATGCAATTCAGTGCTGTAAAGGGTTTTACTCGCTGGAATACAGTTTTAGCGTAATAAATCCGTAGTTAATTTGTTTTGAACAAGATTGAAACACGCCCTACATTCGTTTAGCAGGGTTGAGAATTCATACAGCAGGCAATCGTTAGAGAGAAATGGCAATTGTTAGAGGCCGAAATTCGAAAATCCTGAATCCGCCAAAGCAGACACTAGTACTAAGAATTTTCATATGGCAAGCAATCGTTAGAGGCCAGTCCGTTTCCACGGAAGGGCCCTTTTTTTGCAATCCGGTAACGAATTTAACGGATATTCTCATTTTAACGAATTTTTTTCCCCGCTATTGCTTCCCGCCAGAAATTAACCCCAGAATACCCCGTATTAGAAATCGATTAGATTTTGTCTATTTCCGCCGAATACTATAATGATGGCTGGCGATAACTCCTAATTTAGCCCGGATGGACGAGCGAAAAATTTTAATAGTAGAAGACGAGGTCAAAATCGCTAAAGCGCTTCAGCTGGGGTTGAGCGAAAGTGGCTATTTAGTTGAATTAGCTTTTGATGGTATCATCGGAAAAAAATTATTTCTTTCACACAGCTACGACCTCGTTATACTCGATATCAATCTTCCTGGAATAAATGGATATGAGCTATGCACCGAGATCAGGAAGCGCGACCAGCACGTTCCCGTGATCATGCTTACTGCCATGAACACAACCGAAGACAAGATCGAAGGGTTCGATGCCGGTGCAGATGATTATATGATCAAGCCTTTTGAATTCAAAGAATTGCTGGTTCGCATTCGCGCGCTCTTAAAAAGAACACTTAACCAGCAATTGCCAACTGGAAATATTCTGCGAGTATCCGATCTTGAAATGAATCTAGACAGCAAAGAGGTAAAACGCGGCGATAAAAAAATACTCCTTACGGCAAAGGAGTTTCAGCTGTTAGAGTACTTTATGCGTAACAGGAACCGCGTAGTGTCTAGGGCTGATATTGCCGAATCGGTTTGGGGAATTGATTTTGATACACAAACCAATGTAATAGATGTTTATGTAAATTACCTTAGGAATAAAGTGGACAAGGGTTTTAGCGGACGATTGATCCACACACAGGTGGGAATGGGTTACATGTTAAAAGAAGAAAGATGAAGATCAAATACCGGATCACCATCATATTTACGCTGATCGTATCAAGCATACTTTTCCTTCTATGCTTTTCTGTTTACTATTTCTTTGACCTCAAGAGGGAGTCTGAATTCAAAAAAAGGCTCAAGAACCGAACACGGTTTACTATCAATCTTTTGAAAAAAGTAGAGGGCATCAATAAAGACTTGCTTGGTAAGATCGATGCCTCCACTTATACGCTTGAATCAAAAAGTATTATTGTTTATGATCAGAACGACAAAGAAGAATATAGTTATACGGAAGAGGGTGCTATGCGTATTGAGGCAAATAAGACGATTTTAGAGAAGGCAAAGAAAAACGGAGATTATTATTTTATTAAAGATGATCACGAGGCCGTAGCGGTGGCCTACACCGACAACCAAAATACCTTTGTAGTGGTTACCGCCGCTTACGACAAAGATGGATTTCAAAAATTGTCAATGCTGGCGCTTATCCTTTCTCTCAGCTGGGTAACGGGGGTTCTAATTACTTTTTTATCCGGCTTATTGTTTTCAATGCGGCTGGTTCTGCCAATCAGAAATATTATTAACGAGGTAAAGAAGATCTCCTCACAAAATCTTTCACGAAGGATAGATACTTATAAATCAAAAGATGAACTCGGAGAGCTGGCCTCTACTTTTAATGAATTGCTTACACGGCTACAGGAGTCGTTCGATATACAGGGAAGATTTATAGCCAATGCTTCTCATGAGCTTTCAACTCCACTTGCTTCCATTTCCAGTCAATTGGAGATCGCTTTGCAAAATGAACGCAGTACTGATGAATACAAGACCCTTATTTATTCTGTTTATGAAGATGTCCGCACGCTCACTCAATTAACCAGGAGCTTGTTAGAGATCGCAAAGGCAAGTGGCACTACCGATGGAATTGAACTATCGCTTGTGAGGGTAGATGAATTACTTATGAAAATTCCCGCCGAGCTAAAAAAATCTGATGCCAGGTATAATGCGGAACTCCATTTCGATAGTTTCCCCGATGATGAAGACCGCTTGCTTGTATTCGGTAATGCCGATCTATTATACAGTGCTATTAAAAATATTGTTATTAATGCCTGCAAATATTCCGAGGATCACCAGGCAAATGTTTCTCTGCATTTTTTAGAAGCTTCGGTTCAGATCAGGGTAGCAGACAATGGCCCCGGTATAAAAAAAGAAGAGTTGGAGCTTGTATTCCAGCCATTTTACAGAAGTAAGGATAATATTACTACACAGGGTTTTGGGTTGGGCCTTTCTTTAGCATCAACCATCATTAAACTTCATAAAGGAACCATCAAGCCTGTTGCCGGAAAGGGAACAGTTTTTGTTATTGAATTTCCCATCGCACGCTTTTTTCACGTGCTGTAATTTTTCTAATAATATTCTAATCTTACACTAACTCTCTTTTAATTCTGCGGGTGGAATATTGCATTGCTGTTGCGATTACCATTAGCCTGGTAGTCATAAAAAATTCACAAAGAACATGGCCGCTTTTATCTTTTTTTTGATCAATTGTTTTTTGCCCCTATTCCTTTTTCTGCGTAAATGGGAGCCGGATGATTTTGTATCAAGGTCAGTTGCGTCTTCCTATAAAGCTGTTAAAAGATTTAGCCACCGGTTAAATCCCCGCGAAGGGAGAATAGTAGAAATGGACATTAACCCAAGGGCTTTCTTTACATCGCGGCGACAAAGGCCATGGAAAAAATAGTATTATATCCTCATGATAACCTCAGCAGGTTTGGTTTATCGCCACTCTTTTTTAAGAGTGGCCTTTTTATGCCAGCAATTTCTAACCTGTTTTTAATGTTAGTTTAATTGATCGTTAATCACACGGTAATAGGTTTGCTGGAATGATCTTATTTAAAAACATCCTTATCCCGATAGATGGTTCTGATGATGCGGAAGTTGCTGTAAAAAAGGCTGTGGAACTATACGAACCTTTTAAAACCCGGGTGCATCTTGTTTATATAATAAAAAGCCGGGTGCGTTTTTCCTTGTTTCAATCTTCCAGTGATCAATTACACAGAAAAGCAGAGATTCTGCTTGGTGCTCTTCGTAAACTGATTTCGGAGAATGATGGTTGTGGTGTGACGAGCAGTGTAATGGAAGAAAGTAATCCTACTTATTCCCTCGGCTCGCATATTCTTAAACACGAAATTGACCTGATGATTATTTGCAGGAAAAAAAGAGTTGGATTTTTTTCATTCCAGGTAGACGAAGAGCGGATCGCAAAAAGAACCGGGTGCCCTGCGCTTACCATTACACCAGGATCCCTGCAACATCCTGTCAGGTCTATTCTGTTGCCTGTTGATTCTTTACTTCCTCAAAGAAAAATACAACTGGCCCTTGCTTTTGCAAAAAAATATAATGCGAAAATCCATCTTGTAATAGCAATGAATCCGGGGAGTGCTAATGGCAGGGAATATATAGATGCTTTTTATATTGCCTATAAGATGCTGAAGGAATGTGGGCATACCCCACAATACAAGGTTTTACCGGGTATGGATTCTTTGCCTTCTTTACTGCATTATGCCGAAGATGTAAATGCGGGGATGATACTTTTGCAACCTGAAAAGAGGTCTTCGATCACTAGCCTGATTCACAAAAAGGTGAGTGGGCTTATATCCCCTTTATCTGCTCTGCAGGTATTAACCTTGCAACCGTACATATGATCTTTCTTTAATAAAAAATATAGTTTTTAGGGGTCTAATAGTTCGTATTAGCAGCCGGTAGAGTCTTCTTCCGGCTTTTTTTATTCCAAGCGAAGGGAAAACAATAAAACAGCGTCAAATTACAGAACATGCCTTTGGCGTGTTCTAAAAACGTGGGGTTTTTATAGTTTGCATGCGAACCAGGGGAAAACCCCTGGTTTTTATTTTCTGTGAATTCCACGGCATCCGCATAAAAAAGCCGGCAGTTAATGACTACCGGCTTTTAGTTTTCTGGTTACCCGACCTGGATTCGAACCAAGACAATCAGAACCAGAATCTGAAGTACTACCATTATACTATCGGGCAATGGGGAGGCAAATTTAAAGTATTATCCCTTATCCCAGTAGCCCTTTGTAAAAAATATTGCCCTCCCCAAATAAGCAGCAAAACGTTCATGTATTTCTTTTTTCGCCTAAATCTTATAATACTTATCTTTTCCAAAAAATCAAACTATGCGTAACCTGTCTCGTTTTTTACCCACCCTTGTTATCATATGTTTATTTTCCTGCAAACAGCCTTCAGGCAATGAAACCACCAGTGGTATCAGCAAGGATAGCCTTGCCCATCATATTATGGTCTTGTCTTCAGATTCTTTCCAGGGACGCCGTCCATTTACACAAGGCGAAACAAGAACTGTAGGCTACGTGAAAACCGTTTTTACCCAATTAGGCCTTGAGCCCGGAAATGGCAATAGTTATATACAGGATGTACCAATGGTAGAGATCACCCCCGATGTTTCACCTATGATGAGAATACAGTCTGCCAAAGCAAGCACTGACCTGAAAAAAATGGAGGATTATGTGATATTCACAGAGCGCACAGATTCTCTCATCACTCTAAATAATGATCCTGTTGTCTTCGCCGGTTTTGGGATCATAGCGCCTGAATATAATTGGAATGATTATGCAGGGCTGGATGTAAAAGGAAAAATTGTAGTGGTTCTCGTTAACGATCCGGGGTTTTATGATTCCACACTTTTCAAAGGCCACACCATGACCTATTACGGCCGTTGGACCTACAAATATGAAGAAGCCGCACGTCAGGGCGCAAAGGGCTGCCTTATCATTCATAATACCGCCGCTGCATCTTATCCTTTCAGTGTTGTACAAAGTTCAAATGGCGGAGTAAAATTACACCTCGATTCACGCGGAAGCAAGCAATACCAGTTAGCTGCACAAGGATGGATAACAGGAGATGCCTCAAAAAAATTATTGGCAGCGGCGGGCAAAGACACCAGCCTGATCTTACAGGCGCATCATAATGGGTTCAAGGCTGTGCCTCTCGACATAAAACTTTCTGCTTCCATTAAAGTAAAAGCGGTCTTTAATCAATCACACAATGTGATTGCTAAAATAACCGGAACAAAAAATCCAAATGATTATATTATTTACACAGCACACTGGGATCACCTTGGTATAGGTAAACCAGACAAGACTGGCGATTCAATTTATAATGGGGCGCTTGACAATGCCAGCGGAACTGCTGCATTGCTAGAGATGGCCCGCTCTTTCAAAAATCTTTCTGTAAAACCGGAACGCACTATTATTTTTCTTTCAGTTACCGCAGAAGAGCAGGGATTGCTTGGTTCTGCATATTATGCACAGCATCCTGTTTATCCTTTGGCGCAAACTGTTGCCGAAATGAATATGGATGGAGTTAATGCGTATGGTAAAACAATGGATGTGGTGATCACTGGTGCCGGCCAATCAGAACTGGAAGATTACCTGAGAAAAGAAGTGGAAGCCCAGGGAAGATATATAGCGCCCGAATCACATCCTGAGGCAGGGCATTATTTCCGTTCTGATCATTTCAATTTTGCGCGTGGAGGTGTTCCTGCGCTGGATGCAAAAGGCGGTATTGATTATGCCGGGAAAGGAAAAGAATATGGTAAAAAAATTGAGGATGATTATGTTGCCAATAATTATCATCAGCCTTCAGACCAATTCAAGTCGGACTGGACATTTGAAGGTGGTATTCAGGACCTGGACCTGCTTTTCGCTGTTGGAAAAAAATTGGCATTTGAAAATACATGGCCAAAATGGAAAACAGGATCTGAGTTTAAAGCTATCCGCGAAAAAAGCGGAAAATAAATTGTATCAGTTTGTTCCATGCTTAGGCTGAGTGGTTCCGGGTTTAAAAACACCTGTACGTATTGCATAGGTAATGATCCCGGCAATACCCCTGGCGCCTATTTTATCCATGATGCGAACACGATGGCTTTCAACTGTTCTTTTGCTCAATTTCATTTTTAGAGCGATCTCTTTACTCGTGTATTCCTGGCAGATCAATCGCATGATCGATTTTTCCCTGTCACTGAAATCAATTAAAAAGCTCGCGTGCAGGGGCTGGTGATTCCGCGATATCATTTGTGCCACACTCTCAGCTATTTCTTTCCCGAAATATGGCCTGTTTTCATTTACTGTTTCGATGGCCCGTATGATCTCGTCCGGGTTGGCTGTTTTTAGCAAATAGCCAAGCGCTCCGGCTTCCAGCATTTCTATGATCATCTTATCGTGTGCCCACATAGAAAGTGCTATCACTTTTACAGATGGCCTGGCCTTCCGTAATGCTTTCGTTGCGTCTATTCCATCCATTACAGGCATCATTACATCCATTAAAACAACATCTGCCTCAATTTCATATGCCAGCTTAAGCAACTCTTCTCCGTCAAGCGCCTCTCCGGCTATTTCTATGTGTTTTGCTGATTTTAAAACAGCCCTGATTCCCGACATGAAAATTGCATGGTCATCTGCCAATAATAATTTGATCGTTTTCTTTTCCACTTGTTCAATAGTTTATTTTCACCCTGTTTAAACCGGGTTTATTTTAAATACACAATGCGAGGGGGATTGCAATTATTTAGAGAGGATCTCTATGCAGGATACTAAGATACAATGGTGAAGCCAAAATCTGCAAATAAATTACTGCGCCAATTTGATCGTTTGGTTTTTATTTATTTATAAGGCCTTACATCGCAACATATTATTTTTTTGCTTCAAAAAAAATACTTGCTTATAGGTGATTAGTGATTTTTTATTTTCTTAGCTTTGTTTAAGGTGTCAGGGTAATTTATTTAGAATGGTTTTTTAGGGAGAAAATCCTGCGGGCTGCATTCCAATATTCTTGCCAATTGGTTCAAGTGCTTGATATTGTAATGAGTAGGGTAATTCGGGCTTTCTATTTTTCCGATAAATCCTACAGACATCCCTAATTCAAAAGCCATATCTGCCTGGGAGATATTTTTCTCAAGCCTCTTTTCCCTGACCTTATTGATTACGTAAATGTTGATCTTATCCTTCATCGCTTGCTTGCCAATAGGCAAGTAGCAAAGTTGATAGAAGATCATACGACAGACAATCACCCATGAGCAAGTGTTTATGAAAAGTGACAGACAAAATAAAAAAAGAATAACTGATGTGTGGATAGATCCTTACACCACTCAGTTATCAAAAGAAGTATGGGATACTATTCTGTATGCTTTATTTCATTCACAGAATAAAAGAAAAAGGAAAATGGCAGTATCCCCTAAATGATGTTTGCCGTTTTTTTGTTTTACTCTTCAATGGCCTCCTTTAACAAAATAAAGGAGGTTTTTTATTGATCTGCGGGCTTTTTCTTATCCCAGCTTCCATAAGCAGAGCGCACTCCAGCGGCTACTGGCTTTGAGGTAATAGAAGTGTCTTGTACAGGCAAAACCACTGCGGGCAATGGTTGTGGCTTTATTGCTGCTGGCTTATCGCTGGCCGGGGCATTGGTTACCTGGGTTTTAACTGAAGCGGGTTTAACTTGTGCCGGTGGCGGCATATAAGAATTATTTTCTCTTGGTGTTGTTTCAACATATGGATCAAAACCTTCAGCTTCTTTCTGAATATTTTTAGTTCCTTTTTGGGGCTGATAAGAAGGCTGATATTTTTCGGGGGCTGAATTTATCCGCGAAGAAAAGTTTGTCTGTTCTTCTCCGGCAGTGTATTGTTCATTAGTGCTGCTGTTCTTTCTAAAATTATTGTACCAGTTTATATATCGCTCGCGCGAGGGTTGTTGCCCCCTTTCTTCAGCGCGATAATTTTCTGCAAGGGCTTCGCTATTATATTTATTGTATTGTACTCCACGATATGCCGCATACTTTGTTTGGTAATATTCATTTTCCAAATACGGCCTTTCGGTATTGATGCGGATCTTATAGCAATTATAAAGATCAAATCCATTGTACTTTGCCGGAAGCGATCTCGAAAAAAACCATTCCCCATTATTCAGGTAAACAAATTCTTTTGCAGGTGCATAATAATAGACATCAATATCTGGCAGAAAATAATACATCCCTTTTTGATAGCTATTGAATACCCTGGGATCGTTTATTTCTCTTGCAAAAACCGGTATTGCCCTTTGTGCCTGATTTTTAGGTGATATAGACACGGCAATAAGAAGGCTAAGCAGGTATTTTTTCATATTGCATGGATTACAGGGCTCTGACCCCTTTATGATAGCCCGGATTAAATTCCGCGTGTTATGGAAACGCTAATTTTTTTGGCTTATTCCCACCCGCAACAGCGATACATGCAAAAATTGTCCAAAATATATTTTTCTGGATTTTCAATAATTATAGCTTTTTTGCGTTTTTTAATTAGTATTTTTCTATTTATTCCCCATTTTCACCCCAAAATGACCAATTATGCGCCCCCTCAGAAGTTTCACTGCATCGGACCTGACGATCTTTATGCAGCACCTTTCCGGTATCCGGATGATGCTCCCCAGCCATGTTAAGCTGAAACCTACTGAACGCAGAAGTATGTTCAAATTGAACTCAAAAAGCATGTATTTGTGGAGTCTGCCCTCAAATACATGAAAACACAGCCGGATACGGTGCCACCCTTTGTGGATGTATCTACCTGCGACAATTATCTTCAATTATATCACCAGTACACAGAATTAATCCTGGAATTAGAAAAAGTAAAAAAACAAATGGAGGATGTGAAGTTGCAAATTGGAAATGATGTAATGAATATGACGAAAGCATATTTCCACAATGCAAAATTTGCTTCACAATCGGGTATCCGCGGCGCAGAACCAATATACAAGCAGTTAAAAATGAATTATGCTGTGGGAAGGAATAGTAAAAAAGTGAGTGTGTAAATAGTCTTGAACACGATTGCGGGATTACGGGATGGACAGGATTGGTTTACATTTTCAAATCGTACCTATACCAAAATCCAGTCCTTGTGTTCTGAAACATGTGAGATCAATATACTTTGAAACACCAACTATCTATATGCTCCATGGTTGGGGAAATCAATCTTTTTCAGATAGCTTAAAATAGCCTCTTTTGTCTTTTGCTTTTCGGGATCACCATGAACGTCATGTTCATTTAATAGTGAAATTATCTGAATCGGCTTGTGATCAGGTATTGTATAACATACTGTATCAGGCACAGGCATCTTTTTATCAACAATTAAATATTTCGCTACAAAAATATTTTGGTCGGGCTTAAGATCTGAACTCAATAAAACAAACCAAACTGGGTATTCATTGTCATACTTCCAATATAGATTTGCGCCATGCTCTAAAAGTAATTTGGAGCACTCAAGATTTCCGACAGCGCCCAAAAGCGGAGTGCTTACATACGGTATTGAATCGCCCACTCTATCATATCTTACTAGTAATTCATTTGGATCAGCTCCATATTTTAACAACAATTTTAATATCTCTGCAGTATGTTTTTTTAGACCAATATGAGTAACTGCTTCCTGAATAGGTGATATTTTTAAGGAATCCAAAATATTTAACTTTGCTCCATGTTCAAGTAATTTTTTCGTAGAAACTGGTTTATCATTCCCAACCGCAAGCAATAATAAAGTTGTTCCATATTTTGATTCTTGCAAATCAATATTTATGTTTCCACTCTTTAGTATGTTGTCTATCATGCTTTCATCCTCTCTATCTACAGCCTGGGATAGTTCCCAATTTTGGGTATTCTTAAATAAGTCAAACCGATAACCAGGGCCTCTATCTTGTGAACAAGCTATTAAACAACAATTAACCAAGAAAATAATTTTGAATATTTTCATTTTACCATTTATTTCGCTCCCGAAGAGTCTCAGGCACATAAAGCAGGCGTATAAATCCGGTTCTTTATTTATCCAGGAACGCTATCACTTTTTTGATCAGCGATATCCTTTTATTGGTAAATGGATGATCTGTTTTCCAAACCTCGTATTCAAAAGAGGCTTTGTTATATATCTTGAGCGAGTCGGCAATAACTTTATTATATGGATGCTCGTCTAGCATTATGATCTCCTTGTTTTGCAGTGCCGGCCCATCGTGTACCAAATTATGAAATGCAGTATCCCTCATCACCGCAGCAAATAATTCTTTACCCGATTTTTTATTCAGTACAAAATAATCGTCGGCCTCTTTCTCCTTTTCATTCATTTTATTTTTACTGGCAGAGTAAACAACATCGCCATAAATATTCCAGGTCGAGAGCACAAATCCTTTTTTAATTTCTGGTATTTGCAATGATTTCAACCCTACCCATCCACCCATACTATGCCCAAACAGTGCCATGCGCGCGGTATCTATTTTTAAGGAGTCAGAATATTTTTTACAAAATGCCACCACATTCTTTACATCTTCCACACATTGCCTGAAAGAAAATTCGCCGGTGCTTGCCCAGGAACCGCTGTAATCAAAATAAATAACATTCCATCCGTGCGCGCGTACCGCCTGCGCCAGGTCAAGGTTTTTTTCATTCCCAGGATAGCCGTGAAGCATCAGTAATGTTGGGTGCTTTGCTTTGCCGTTCGGTTTGTAAATAAAACCCTGTAGCTTATTGGCGCCGGACGGTATTTGTAATTCGCTCATTCCTGCGGGAGCGGTTGAGTCCCAAACAATATCCTGCATCACTAATGAATCGCCTGAGGTTGTTGAAGCCGTTTCTTTATTATTATTGCAAGCTGTGATCGTTGCTGCCAAGAGAATACAGCCCAGTATTTTATTTTTCATGATCATCCTTTATAAACAAGATCCAAATTATTCTTTCTTTTCCAATAGTTTAAAGAATTGATCCAGCTGCGGCAATATCACGATCCTTGTTCTTCTGTTAGCAGCTCTGCCTTCGGGATTGGTATTATCTGCTACAGGCAAATATTGGCTGCGGCCCGCTGCGGTCATTCTTTTAGGATCAAGCCCGTAGGTTGTCTGCAATAGTCTTACAATTGTCGTTGCCCTTTTTACACTCAGGTCCCAGTTATCCAAAAGAACCGGGCTTTTATATGCCACCGAATCTGTATGTCCTTCCACCATAAATTCTATGTCAGGTTGTGCGTTCAGCACTTTAGCAACCTTGCCCAACACCTCCTTCGCCCTGTCTGTAACTTCGTAACTCGCGCTTTTAAATAAAAGTTTATCTGAAATATCAATATATACCACCCCTTTATCTACTTTAATATTAATGTCTTTATCATCAATATTTCCAATTGCACCCTTTAGGTTCATCACTAATGTCATGTTCAGGGAATCCTTTTGTGCAATAGTTGATTGAAGGCCTTTGATATAATTATCTTTTGCGCCTATATTTTCCAACGATTTCTTAATGCTTTCTGCCTGCGATCCCGTTACAACAGAAAGATCTTTTAATTGTCCGAGAACTGTTGTCGTATTTTGTTTCAGAAAATCTATCTGCCGGTTGAGATCATTGATCATTGCTTCAGAGGCAGATTTTTGATTCGCTAATTGATTGGAGAGGTCGGTGTTTTTATTCTTTGCTCCGCTTGCTTCTCCCTGGCAATCTCTCAGCTTGTTTTGTAAGTCGAGATACGCGCCGTTAAGCTGACTATATTTTGCTTCAGCCTGTTCCAGTTTCTTGGGACTTACGCAGGAAAAAAGTGTGGCTAAAATAAAAACGAATAAAAAGAAGGTGTTTTGGCGTTTCATAAAAAAGAGATTTTAATAAAATCAGAAACGCTTTTTTATGGAAAATATTGAGCTACCCGGTGTTATTTGTAATAACCCGCATTCTCTATTTCTTCACGTACTTTTTCAGGAACCAGGTAGCGGATGGTTTTGCCTTCTTTTCTGTTTTGCCTGATGGTAGTGGCGGAGATCTCCAATAGTGGCGCTTCTACGATATTCACCTGTGCTCCCCATGTTTCTTTTATATCATGGTCGCGGCGGCGGTAAACAATGAACGGATATTTTTTTAAAAGGAGTTCGAAGTTTTTCCATTTCGGCAGATTCTGAAAGCTATCGCTTCCCATTATAATGGAAAACTGGTGTTGGGGATATTTTTCATGGAGATAGGCCAATGTATCAATGGTATAAGATGGTTTGGGCAATTTAAATTCAACATCAGACGCTTTTACCTGGGGATCATCTTCCAGGGCAAGCCGTACAAGGTGTAAGCGATGGTATTCATTCAATAAAGTTGCGGAAGGTTTAAGCGGATTTTGAGGGCTTACAACGAGCCAAACCTGGTCCATTTCTGTATGATTGGCTACATGGCTGGCAATGATCAGGTGGCCAATATGTATAGGGTTAAAAGATCCAAAATAGAGGCCTATATTCATATAATATGTTGACTATCAAATACTTATCTCTTCTACAAAAATACTGTTTGCCTCATTAAGTCGCAGGCTGAGGCTATACCCCGCAACAGAAATAGAAATAGGATCTCCCAGGGGTGCGATTTGTTCTACTTTAATGACCTCCCCGGGCACACACCCCATTTCCATTAGTTTGATAAAGATATCATCCTTCTCGAATGATAAAATTTTTGCCCTTTTTCCAACCTTTAGCTCGCTTAATCTTTTCATTTCTCCGTTTGTTGCAAAAGTAAATTCAGCACTTCGGTTTTTGTTACGAATTTTGGAGTTACAAAAGATATTATGCAAAAGGTGTTTTTTCATTCTGGTGATGCTGTTTTCCGGTTCCCGGGTAAAACTGCCTTGAAAAATTTTGTTGGTGATATTTTTAAGCGGGAGAAAAAACCACTTGCTTCCATTCATTATATCTTCTGTTCTGACGATTATCTTTTGCAGATCAACCGCGACTTCCTTAAACACGACTTTTATACGGATATCATAACTTTTAATCTGGCTGAAAAGGGAAAGGCTGTTGAGGCCGAGGTGTTTATTAGTGTAGACCGGGTCAAAGACAATGCTTCTTCGCTAGGAATTAGTCAGAAAGAGGAGTTTCTAAGGGTCATTTTTCATGGTGCGCTTCATTTATGCGGCTATAAGGACAAAACAAAGGCAGATATTAAAACAATGAGAGGAGGGGAAGACTACTACTTAAGACTCTACAAAAAACGCATTCCTGAGTAAATGAATGTTCCACGAATCACAGTTTCCGTCAGAAACATTTTTATATTTGCAGATGGAAAGGAAAAAATGGACGCCAAAAGGGGATGTCACGGAGTCTGATCTACATTTTCGTGAAAAAAGGAAGTGGCAGATTGCTCTGAGAAGATATGTTTTAGAGAGAAACCCCTCTAGTTTTTACGCTCCCTACTTTGGACTTGATATAGAATCTTTCAGAAAATGGATTGAGATTCAGTTTGACAAGGAATTAAGCTGGGAAACCTTTTCGAAATCCTGGCAGTTTGACCATATCATACCGGTAGCTTATTTCGACTTTCAAAATGAAGAAGACCTGAAATTATGCTGGAACTTCGTAAACATAAGGGTAGAAAGGATCCATTTAAATAAGAACAGGGGAAACCGGGTAGATGTTTTAGCCACAAAAGCTTACTTCGAATCCATATATACTCAAACAGGAAGTGTTATTTGCAGTAAAATGCTTGAGAAGATCAATAGCATAGAATTATCGGTGATCGAAAATAGTACCGCATCAACCTCGTTTATTCTCGACAATAAGGAAACCATAGAAATGCTTTCTTCCTTTGGTTCATATGAATTTAAAAAAATAAATGAAGGGGTATCTTTGAACGAAGTATTGGCAGAAAGAATGCTCCTGAAAAAATTTTCTGGCCTTTAATCATTAATAATCAATACCTTATGAAGGTTTTTATTTTATCAAACTATTTGTACGCTCATGTTTCCTAAGTACGATGTCATAGTAGTGGGCGCAGGCCACGCCGGTTGTGAAGCGGCAGCCGCGGCAGCCAACCTGGGCAGCAAGGTTTTGCTGGTAACGATGAATATGCAAACCATTGCCCAAATGAGCTGCAACCCGGCAATGGGTGGTATTGCCAAAGGGCAGATCGTGCGTGAAATTGACGCCATGGGTGGATATAGCGGTATTGTTTCTGACCTGAGTACTATTCAATTCCGCATGCTGAACCGAAGCAAAGGCCCAGCGATGTGGAGTCCACGTACACAGAACGACCGGATGCTCTTTGCAGCAAAATGGAGGGAGATGCTGGAGAAGACTCCCAACGTAGATTTCTACCAGGATATGGTGCGGTCTATTATTATAAAAGATGGGCGTGCATGTGGTGTTGTGACTGGACTGGGACATGAAATATTTTCAAGTGCAGTTGTTGTAACGAGCGGGACTTTTTTAAATGGGATCATTCATATTGGAGAGAAGAAATTTGGTGGTGGAAGGGTAGCCGAAAAAGAAGCAACAGGCATCACCGAACAGTTAGTAAAATTTGGGTTTGAAAGCGACCGGCTGAAAACAGGCACACCTCCGCGCGTTGATGGACGCAGCCTGGATTACAGCAAGATGGACGAACAAAAAGGGGATTCTGAAATTGTAGGGTTTTCTTACCTCAACATAGAAAAAATAAAAGCTTCTGAGCAAAGGAGTTGTTACATCACATATACAAATCAAGAGGTACACGATATTCTTAAAACCGGTTTCAGCAAGAGCCCGATGTACCAGGGAAGGATAGAGGGTGTTGGCCCCAGGTATTGCCCAAGCATCGAGGATAAGATCAACCGCTTTACAGACCGCGACCGCCACCAGTTATTTATTGAACCCGAAGGCTTCAACACGATCGAAATATATGTGAATGGATTTTCTACTTCATTGCCTGACGATGTTCAAGTGAAAGCGCTTCGTTCTATTCCCGGATTTGAAAATGCCAGGGTCTTCCGCCCAGGGTACGCAATTGAATATGATTATTTTCCTCCTACCCAACTATACCACACATTAGAAACAAAATTAATACATAATTTGTTCTTTGCCGGGCAGATAAATGGCACTACGGGTTATGAAGAAGCGGCTTGCCAGGGGCTTATGGCGGGTATTAATGCCCACCAGAAAGTAAGAGAACTTGAGCCTGTGATCTTAAAAAGAAGCGAAGCATATATTGGGGTATTGATCGATGACCTGATCAGCAAAGGCACCGATGAGCCCTATAGAATGTTTACCAGCAGGGCCGAATACAGAACTCTTTTGCGACAGGATAATGCAGACATCAGGCTCACGGAATTAAGTTACCGACTCGGGTTGGCTAGCCAGGAAAGAATGAATAATGTTGTTGCAAAGAAGAAAGATGTTTTCAAAGTAAAAGAACTGCTCAACGAATTCGGCGTGGAGCCCGAAGAGATCAATAATTATTTTTCGGACAACCAGTCTGCCGTTATTACAGAAAAACAAAAAGCGGGCAAGATCATTCTTCGCCCAAACATTGCACTTTCGGGTATGCTGGAAGCGATTCCGCGCCTCAACGATTCATTAAAAGATTTCAGCCCCTATGTTTTAGAACAGGCCGAGATACAGATCAAATACGAACGATACATTGAAAAAGAACAGGAGATCGTTGAGCGTATGAGCCAAATGGAAAACGCTTTGATCCCCGAGAATTTTAATTATGATAAGGTTTCCGCCATCTCCAACGAGGCCCTTCAGAAGTTTAAACGAATCAGGCCACGAACGCTGGGACAGGCCGCACGGATCAGCGGCGTTAATCCAAGCGACGTACAAATACTAATGGTTTTTATGGGTCGCTAATAACTCAAACAGCTTCTGCGTTTCGCAAAAACAGTTATCTTTCATTTACAAAACTATTTGTTCTATGAAACGTGCGCTTTGCTTTTCCCTCGCCTGTTTTCTTTTTATTTCCTGCCAGCAAAAAAAACCTGTTTCTGTTGAAGATTATTTTGCTACTGTAGATTCTGGTGTACAGGTTGCTGGTATCAAAATGATTCCCATACAAACTCCCGTAGGAAATTTTAAGGTCTGGACAAAACGTATCGGCAATAATCCACGCATAAAAATTTTATTGCTACATGGCGGCCCCGCTATGACACACGAATACATGGAATGTTTTGAAAGTTTTTTTCCTAAGCAGGGATTTGAAATGATAGAGTATGATCAGCTGGGCTCTTATTATAGTGATCAGCCAAAAGACAGTAGCCTGTGGACAACTGAACGATTTACTGAAGAAGTAGAGCAGGTGCGGAAAGCACTAGGTTTGAATAAAGATAATTTTTATCTGTTGGGGAATTCCTGGGGTGGTATCCTGGCAATGGAGTACGCATTAAAATACCAGGATAATTTAAAGGGGCTGATCATTTCAAATATGATGGCAAGTTGCCCCGACTATGGAAAATATAATCTCCTGCTGCAGCAACAGATGGACAAAACTGTGGTGGACAGTATTATGCTCTTACAGAATAAGGGTATGGTAAATAATCCAAGATATGATGCTTTGCTGGCTGGTTATTATGATGCGCATCTTTGCCGGATCGTTCCCAATCCTGACCCGGTTCACAGAAGTTTCAAACATGCCAATATGGAAATATATACCATGATGCAGGGCCCGAGTGAATTTGGAATTTCAGGAAGGCTTGCTAACTGGGATATTAAATCAAGGCTTAAAGAAATAAAGGTTCCGACATTGACCATCGGCGGAAAGTTCGACACCATGGACCCCGAACATATGAAGTGGATGAGTACACAGGTACAGCATGGCCAATACTTGTTTTGCCCTACGGGTAGCCACTTGTGTATGTGGGACGATCAGGAACATTATTACCCCGGTGTGATAGGATTTATTAAGGACGTGGATGAGGGTGTTTTTCCGGCGGCGGGCAAATAGGCAGATACTGGTGACTGATTATTGTGTTGTATTGATTGATTCGTCCGTCCTGTCCCTGTTTTCACCGATAAATATGATGAGCGGTTTTCATCATAGTTCGTTTTGTGTAGTTTTATTGCTCTTCCATTATACCTAAACTAAATGCATTATGAGAAAACTAAAACTCCTTTTGGTGGGTTTATCTTTTGTTTCGTTCCTGCAAGCGCAGGAGACCTTCCCCGTGAATGGTACTGCTGACGAGCGAACAGGCAACTATGCCTTTACCAATGCTACCATTGTAAAAGACGCGCAAACAACATTACAGAATGCTACACTTGTCATTAAACAAGGCAAGATCGTTGGTGTAAATGTTGCGATTCCGAAAGACGCGGTTGTTATTGATTGTAAGGGTAAATTTATTTATCCCTCTTTCATTGACCTGTTTAGTGATTATGGTGTGGCCCCGGCTACCACAGGGCAAACAACTGCTGTCCGCGGATTTGGCGGTGGCGGCGGAAGACAAGAAGCCCAGACAACCAGCAATACCAAAGGCGCTTATGGCTGGAACCAGGCCATCAAAGCCGAAGTGGATGCGAGCAAGGAGTTCACTTTAAACGATGCAAAGGCCAAAGAATTAAGAACGGCCGGCTTCGGTACTGTATTAAGCAATTTACAAGATGGCATTGCCCGCGGTACCGCCACGCTGGTTACGCTTGGAAGTGAGAATGAAAATTTCCAGATCCTCAAAGAAAGGGCTTCAGCAAATTATTCATTCAGCAAAGGAAGTTCTACCCAGGATTATCCGGGTTCTCTCATGGGAACCATTGCTTTGATCCGCCAAACATACCTTGATGCACAATGGTATAAAAGCAAACCCGCAACCGAAGGTATTAACCTGAGTTTGCAGGCATGGAATGATAACCAGTCATTGCCTCAGATATTTGATCTTGGCAACGACAAGTGGAATGCATTAAGGGCTGATAAAATTGCCAAAGAGTTTGGTGTGCACTATATTTTAAAAGGTGGTGGAGAAGAATACCAGAGGTTGGATGATATCAAAGCAACAAAAGCTTCTTTTATTCTTCCGCTGAATTTTCCACAACCTCCTGATGTATCCGACCCTAATGATGTAAGATCGGTTTCCCTTTCTGAAATGAAGAACTGGGAAATGGCCCCATCACAACCTGCTATGTTTGAAAAGGCGGGAATTGAGTTTGCGATCACAGCAACAGGCGCAACTGATTTTCTGGCCAATCTCCGCAAAGCCATTCAAAATGGATTGAGTGAAACAAAAGCACTTGAAGGCTTAACAAAAATTCCTGCGACACTGATCGGTGTTTATGATAAAGTAGGCAGCATCGATGCCGGGAAGGTTGCAAACTTTATTATTACCAATGGACCAATCTTTAAAGACTCCACTATTTTCTTCCAGAACTGGGTACAGGGGAAAAAATATTCCTTGAAAGAAGATGGCTGGAATGATTATCGCGGCGATTATACATTTACTGTTAATACAAAAGGAACTGTAAAAAATTACGATGTAGTATTAAGAGGCGCTCCCGAAAGAATTACTGCTACACTGCAAGCACCCGGCGATAGTGCAAAAACAAATTTGACATTCACTATCGCAGAAAAATTAGTGAAGATCGGATGGAGTAGCCGCGCAGACCAGGGACGACAGAATAATTTAAGCGGCGTGATTGGAAAAGATGCCTGGACTGGTAATGGCTACATGGGCAATGGGGATGTGATCACCTGGAAAATGGTGTATAAGGGAGAAGTGCCTGCCGAAATACGCGATACCGCTGCTTTTGCCGGTGGTGGTAATCGTGGTGGTGGTTTCCCTGGTGGTGGCGCAAGAAGGACTACCGCCTCAACACAGGCTGATGTTATTTATCCATTCGAAGGATATGGCAATAAAGAATTACCAAAACAAGAAGACATCCTTATTAAAAATGCTACGGTTTGGACAAATGAGAAAGAAGGGAATTTAGAAAATACAGACGTATTGCTCAAGGCTGGAAAAATTGCAAAGATCGGCAAAGGATTATCTGCAGATGGTGCAAGGGTCATTGATGGAACGGGCAAATTCCTTTCTGCCGGCGTCATTGATGAACACTCACACATTGCCGCAACCGGAGGAATAAATGAATGTACGCAGGCTGTTACGGCAGAAGTAAGAATTGCTGACGTTATCAATCCTGATGATATCGCCATTTACCGTCACCTTGCGTCGGGTGTTACCAGTGAACACATTTTACATGGTAGCTGTAACCCGATCGGCGGACAAACACAATTAATAAAATTAAGGTGGGGCAAGAATGCAGAAGATATGAAGTTTGCGAACTGGGATCCGTTTATCAAGTTTGCTCTGGGTGAGAACGTGAAAAAATCTTCTTCTACAGCTAATACTCGTTTCCCTGATACGCGCATGGGTGTTGAACAAGTATATGCCGATGCTTTCCAGCGCGCTGTTGATTACCAGAAGATGGGGCCAAACAAACGCAAGGACCTTGAATTGGAAGCGATCTCAGAAATATTAAACAAAAAACGTTTTATCACTTCGCATTCTTATGTACAGAGCGAGATCAATATGCTGATGAAGGTGACAGCAAGATTTGGAATCCAGGTAAACACGTTCACACACATACTCGAAGGTTATAAAGTGGCCGATAAAATGAAAGCTAATGGTGTTGCTGCTTCTACATTCAGCGACTGGTGGGCATATAAAGCGGAAGTACAGGATGCCATTGCTTATAATGCTGCGATCATGCAGAAAATGGGAATCGTTGTAGCCATAAACAGTGATGATGCAGAACAAGCAACACATCTTAACCAGGAAGCTGCCAAGACAATTAAATATGGCGATGTTCCTGAAAAAGAAGCTTTCAAAATGGCAACATTAAATCCCGCCACTATGTTACACGTTGCAGATAGAGTGGGCAGCATTAAAGTAGGAAAAGATGCGGATGTTGTTTTATGGAGCGATCAACCCCTGAGTGTATATGCAAAATCATTATACACAATTGTTGACGGAGTGGTTTATTTCGACAGGGAAAAAGATGCTGCTATGGAAAAACAAATTGCAGCAGAAAGAAGCAGGCTGATACAGAAATTACTGGGTGAGAGAAGAACGCCAGGTGGCGCAGCTCCTGCCCGTGGTGGAAGGCCAAGAACTGATAGTGATGATGATGGTGATGGAATTGATTAATTCAGTAACCCGTGTAACAATATTCTTCATTCTGATCCTATAAAATTAAAACGATGAAAAGAAAATATTTTAATATGAAAAAAATAACAGGCGCTTTCCTTTGTTTGTTTCTGCTCATTCAGGGCAAGGCACAGGAAACAGTTTATCCCGCTCCTGCGCAGAAAGATGCCATCGCCTTAACCAATGCCACCATTCATATTGGCAATGGCCAGGTAATTAAAAATGGTACTGTTGTGTTTTCCAAAGGGAAGATCACAGATGTTGGCGCTTCGGTAAGCACAAGCGGCGCAAAAGTGATCGACTGCAAGGGCAAACACATTTACCCTGGATTGATCTCGCCAACAACTAATCTTGGTTTGGCAGAAATTGATGCCGTTAGGGCAACCCTGGATGAAAGGGAACTGGGAGATATGAACACAAACGTTCGCTCTATTGTTGCCTACAATTCAGATTCAAAGATCATAGGCACTTTGCGCAGCAATGGTATCCTCCTCGCAAATGTTGTTCCGCAGGGAGGCACCATCAGTGGTTCTTCTTCTATAGTTCAGTTAGATGCCTGGAACTGGGAAGATGCCGCTTATAAAATGGATAATGGTATTCATTTTAATATGCCGCAACTTTCTTCGGGACGAGGTGGCCGCCGCGGTGGTGGCGGTTTCCCTGGTGGTTTTGGCGCCGCTGCTGCCGGTGGAGATCCCGCTGCTGCTGCATTTGAAAGGATCGACAAGGTGCGCGCCTTCTTTAAAGAAGCTAAAGCATATTATGATGAAGCAACACACGAGCATGTTAATTTAAAGTTTGAAGCCATAAAAGGTTTATTCAATAAAACACAAACCTTCTTTGTTCACACCGAAGGTGTAAAAGAAATGGAAGTGGCTGTTGAATTTGCAAAAGAGTTTGGTTTCAAAACGGTGATCGTTGGTGGAAATGACAGTTGGAAGATCGCTGATTTTTTAAAGGATAATAATATTGCAGTTATCCTGAATCAAATGCATAGCATTCCTTTGTCTGCTGATGATGATGTGGACCAACCCTACAAAACACCGTCTCAGTTACAACAGGCCGGAGTTTTATTTGCTATTTCTGATACACACGCTGAAACACGTGGACGTAACCTTATGTTCAATGCGGGTGTTGCTGCTGCATATGGTTTAACCAAAGAGCAGGCTTTACAGGCTATTACATTAAGCGCCGCTAAAATTCTGGGAATCGATGATATAACCGGTTCTCTTGAAAAAGGAAAAGATGCCAATATTGTTGTAAGCGAGGGTGATATTCTTGACCCTAAAAGCAGCAAAGTGACCAATGCATTTATCCAGGGAAGAACAGTTAACCTGGATGATCATGGCAAACAGCTCTACGAAAGATATAAATACAAATACGGCTTGAAATAAATTTTTATCTATTATGAAAAGAGGCTATCCGTTAGGATGGCCTCTTTTTGTTTGTTAGGCCCTTATCCCGGCAAGCGCCAATTCATTATCTTAGCGGTATGCCTAAAAAGTTGTTTCTGCTGGATGCGCTCGCCTTGATCTATCGTGCTTATTATGCATTGATTCGCAATCCAAGGATCACGTCAAAAGGAAAGAATACCAATGCGCAGTTTGGTATGACGAATACTTTGTTCGACCTTATCAACAAAGAAAAACCAACGCATATTGCTGTTTGTTTTGACACATCTGCTCCTACAGAGCGCCATACAGATTTTGCAGATTATAAAGCCAACAGGCAGGAAACGCCGGAAGACCTTCGGAATTCACTGGATGATATTAAGCGGATCATCCGGGGATTTAATATTCCCGTGGTAGAAGTAGATGGATATGAGGCCGATGATGTAATTGGCACACTTGCCTGGCAGGCTGCAGATGCGGGCTATGAAGTTTATATGGTTACGCCCGATAAAGATTACGGCCAACTGCTGATCCACGATCATGTTTATATATACAAGCCCGGTTACCAGGGCGGCGATTCTGAGATACTTGACGCAAAAAAGATTTGCGCTAAATGGGATATCGAACGCGTTGAACAGGTGGTTGATATGTTAGGATTGATGGGTGATGCGGTTGATAATATTCCTGGCATTCCCGGTGTGGGAGAAAAAACAGCTGCCAAATTATTAAAGGAATACGGCACACTTGAAAATGTAGTGGCAAATGCAGACAATATCAAGGGTGCGCTGGGCGAAAAAGTGAGAGCAGGAAAAGAAAAGGCTATCATGAGTAAAAAACTGGCCACTATCATTACAAAATCCCCGGTTGAATTTCATGAGGAAAATTATCGCCTCAAAGAATGGAATAAGGAAGAGTTGATCGAAGTATTCACAGAGCTCGAATTTAAAACGCTTGGAAAAAGAGTATTGGGCGATGCATTTAATGCTTTTCAAACCGCTCCCCAGGGTGTTCAGACAGATCTGTTTGGAAATGCAGTAGCCAACCAGAAACAGGAAACGAAAAGCCAGGAGCCTGCTGAAGAAAGATCAACGGGGTTGAATGCCAATAAAAATATTACGAACACAGCGCATACTTATCATGTAATTGATTCGGCTGAAAAAATAAAATCGCTTGTTACCTCTCTTTTAAAACAAAAAGAAATTTGTTTCGATACAGAAACAACAAATATTGACGCGAATAATTGCGAGCTGGTGGGAATGAGTTTCTCTTTTGTTGCCGGTGAGGCATATTATATTCCCTGCCCGGCAGACAAGGCCGCTACAGAAAAGATCCTGAAACAATTTCAACCTTTGTTTGATTCAACTGCTGTAACATGGATCGGGCAGAATTTGAAATATGATATGCTGGTACTAAAATGGTATGGTATCGAATTAAGGGGAAACATTTTTGATACACTACTCGCACATTATTTGATCGAACCCGAAGGCCGCCGGAGCATGGACCTGCTTAGCGCACAATACCTCGGTTATGAGCCCATACACATTGATGAACTGATCGGGAAAAAAGGAAAAGAACAGGGAACGATGCGCGATGTGGAGATCGAAAAAATAAAAGAGTATGCCGCAGAAGATGCCGATATCACACTACAATTAAAGCATGTCTTTGAACCTTTGGTAAAAGAAAAAAAAGTTGACCGTGTTTTTTATGAAGTAGAGAACCCTCTGGTGCCAGTATTGACAGGAATGGAGTTTGAAGGAATAAAAGTTGATATTGATTTCCTGGCCGATTATTCAAAACAATTGGAGATAGATGCAAAAGCAGCAGAAAAAAAAGTGTTTGATGCATCGGGCCTTCGATTCAACCTGGGATCACCGAAACAATTAGGCGAGGTTTTATTTGATCGTTTGAAACTTGACCCAAAAGCAAAAAAAACAAAGACCGGGCAATATGCAACAGGGGAAGATATTCTTACAAAAATGGCGTTGCAACACCCGATTGTTGATGATATACTTGCTTTCCGCGAGTTGATGAAACTCAAGAGCACGTATGTAGATGCGCTTCCTTTGATGATCAATCCAAAAACAGGAAGGGTACACACATCTTATAACCAGGCTGTGGCTGTAACCGGAAGGTTGAGCAGCAACAATCCCAATCTTCAAAATATTCCTATTCGCACTGCGCGGGGGAAAGAGATCCGGAGGGCTTTTGTTCCAAGAGATTCCAAAAGGGTGCTGGTGAGCGCAGATTATTCGCAGATCGAATTAAGAATTGTGGCTGCTATCAGTGGCGACCCGAATATGTGTGAAGCTTTTAAAAAGGGAATCGACATTCACACAGCTACTGCCGCAAAAGTGTACAACATAAAAGAATCGGAAGTACAGAAAGAACATCGCTACAAAGCTAAGAGTGTGAACTTTGGTATCATTTACGGCCAGGGCGCATTTGGCCTCGCAGATAATCTTGCTATCAGCAGGGCAGAAGCAAAAGAGATCATTGATAATTATAAGAAAGAATTTTCGGGCATATCCAAATACATGGATGATACTATCAACTTCGCCAGAGAGCATGGTTATGTTGAAACACTGATGGGAAGAAAGCGCTGGCTAAAAGATATCAGCTCTGCTAATTTTACTGTTCGTGCTTTTGCAGAACGAAACGCGATCAACTCGCCCATACAGGGAACGGCAGCAGATATGATCAAAATGGCAATGATAGCCATACACGAAAGAATTAAAAAGGAAAAGCTTCAATCAAAAATGATCCTGCAGGTGCATGATGAATTGGTCTTTGATGCGGTAAAAGAAGAATTAGATACTTTGAATCCGCTGATTCTAGAATGTATGAAAGCCGCATTGCCTTTACCTAATGGTGTTCCTGTTGAAGCAGAAATAGGCACCGGTATTAATTGGCTGGAAGCGCATTGATGATTTTTACCGCAGAGTCGCAGAGACGGGGAGGCACGGGGAGATTTAATTAATTACGCTGTTTTTGAAATTGAAAAGATCATTCTCTGCGACCTCACCGTCTCCCCCGGTAAAATTTATTTTTTCTTATAAATAGGAACGGTGCTGCAAGGCTCCCCATACATAATACTCTTTGCAAAGGGCCGGAGCTTATTGGTTATTTCTACGTACGCAGATTCCGGAATAGAAACCTCACCACATCCTTTTACTACCACTCTTTTATCAATAAAATCTTCTCCCTTTACTCCACTTAATTTTTTCAACAGGATCGTTTCCACTAATTTTTTCTCGTCTCCAAATACCACTTCTTTTGCAACAGGCTGCAGGTAACTCGCGGCAAGCATATTTGCCCACATTGGAATAATGGCATCTGCAGTGCAGGTAATAGCTACATTCTTATCTCGGTATTGTTCCCAATCAGTTGTAAGCAATGCGGCGCGGAAATCTTTTTCTTTCAATATCAATCCCATAAAAAGATATTCCTTCAGGTCAAATATTTTGATCTCTTCTTTAGGATAATATTCTTCCAGGTCAAAACTAATGATCCCGCTTCCTGCTACTTTATTTACAAGCTCCTTTTCCATATCCCTGTAAAGTTACCATTTGTGCGGGCTAATTGTTTTCGGTTTACGTAAAACAAAAAGCCGCCCCGATGTATTGGGGCGGCTTAGTATATAATTTTAATCTTCTCTACTAATAGAACTTGCTCCTGTAATCTTTTACAGTAGCTGCTTTGCGTAGGGCATTCATCCCCTGGTAAACCGCAATACGCTGGCTTTGCAATAACCCCTGTTTGATATTTTCGGCATCATTAGCGGGGTTTGTATTTACTCCCATTTTTTCTACCCGCAAAGCAAACACACCGCTTGTTCCCGCAATTGGGGCGGACACTTTTCCCTGGAGGGCTTTGTTAAATGCGGCTCCAACAAATTTTCCGTCATTGCCAATACCGGCAACAAAAGAATTGGAGAAAAGAACACTGTCTGCCTTTTGCACACCCACTCCTGCGCTTGTTGCAATGGCTTCCAGGTTGTTTCCTTTGAATTTGCTATCGATGATCTGTTTAGATTTTTTCTCATTACGAACCAATCCTTCTACTAACGGCCTAAGCGCCGTGGCTGAAGGAAGCCCTGGTTTGCTTACCGATGTGATGATACCAACAATATATTTATCATTGATCTCTGTTGGATCTGAAACATCTCCTGCTTCGTGTTCATAAATCCATCTCACCAGTGCGCGGCTTTGTCCCAATGAACTGATCGTGAAATCGTTTTCTTTTATTTCTCCCGAAGGCATTACTGATTTGTTCAGTTTGGCCGCATTCTGGTCGAATTGTTTTTTGTCTTTGCTTGTTGCCGCAAACTGGGCTGCTGCGGTACTTGCGTTGCTGATAGTTTCGCTGCCGATAATAACAGGTTTGGATAGGTAGGCAATTTTATATGCTGTACCGCTACCTTTTTGTGATAATATTTCTATATAGTGATAACCAAAATCCGTTTTCACAACAGCCTTGTCGCCAACCTTGCCTCCAAAAATATAATCATTGAATGGCGGTACCATCTGGCCGCTTGTTACATTATCATATATACCACCCTTATCTTTATTTCCATCATCAGAAAATTTAGCTACGAGTGAATCAAAGTTGGTGCCCTTTTTAATAGCTAAGGAAATACTGTCTGCTAATTTTTTTGCTGTACTGTCTTCCCTTGTTTTCTGTCCGGATTGCGGGTCTATCGTCCCAATTAGGATATGACGAACCTTTACGGTATCGGGGCTTGCTTTAGTTCCAATTAGTTTTGCCATAACGATGGCATTACCATCTTTATATGGCCCATAGATATTACCAACACCCACTTTGAAAATAGAATCTTTCTGAGCTTGCTTGATGGCGCTTCCGCTGATATATCCATCATAGAAAGGCATATCGCTACCCACTTTTGCAAGCCATGTTTTTAGATCCGGCGTTGTGGCAAAATCATTTTTTAATGCCATCACCTGCGATCTTGCTGTTTCGGTATCTGCTTTACTTGCACCCGCATCAAAGCTTACATAAGAAATAGCGCGTGTTTCATCCTCTTTTGAATATTCTTTGCTGTGCTTGTTTGCATAAGCCATTATATCATCATCACTTACCTTAATTGTGCTATCGGAGATAGACGTGTAAGGAACATATACATAAGAAACGGAAGAAACCTGGCTATTATCTGCCTGCTGTTTTTCTATCAGCCATTTTGGTACATACATTGCCTGCTGCATTAAGCTTTGGTATTTTCCCTGCAACACTTTTTCGATCGTTGGGTCTACGTACACTTGCTGTACATTTTCCTGCTGCTCTTTATTTTTTTCTGTAGGCTTTAATTTTTTTAACTGGTCAAATGCCTGCCTGGCAAGGTCCGCATTGAATACGCCGGTCTTGGGGTCTGAGAATTCTCTTTTTAAAGGAGAATTTTCACCAAACATTACGCTTTCCAGTTCTTTGGGCGGACAAACAATACCCAGTTTTTCATATTCCTGGTGCATAATGATCTTATTCACATCCTGGCTCCAGAGCCCCGTGATCAGCTGATCCTGGGGGGGTGCTTGTGCGCCGTTGGTTTGACGGATAAGCTCCATTTCTTTCTCGAAATCGGCCTTTTCGATCTTCTCGCCATTCACCTTTCCGAGGGTGGTGGTATTGGCAAAAAGGTTTCCCTTATTAAGCGACCTGTCTTGTAATATAAATGCGATAAGGGCAATCGAAATGATCCCGAAAATCAGCCAGGCACCTTTGTCACGAATTCTTTGAATAACAGACATATACTACTTTATTATGTGATAATTTGAAAGGATGGCAAAAATAGGGGATTTTGGGATACGGGGGCGGGGATGCGGGATGGTAGATACAGGAAACGGGATGGGGTGGAGCGAGGCGAGATACGGGGGACGGGATGGCAAAAAGACTAAATAATTAGCCTGGATAGTAATTCGCGGAGTTCTCGGAAATTGAAGATCCCGAATCTCGTATCCCCTATCTCAGGTCACAAATCTCTTATCCACATCAGGGATGTTCATAATCCATAAATCCCGTGCATAACTGCCCTTTTATTTTTTTCATTTGTGTACACCGGAGGAACAAGTTTGACTGTTTTGCTTCATTTCGAAGAAAGCGGCAAAACGGGCACTAATTACAGGCTGTTCCTTAACAGTGTTTATTGTGTGAATATGTGAATGGTAATAAAATTGGTTCTTGTCATCCACAATGTTGATAAGCATAAAAAAATCACAACTGCTTTGGGTTACGCTATGTGGATGTTGCGTTGATAAAAGTGGATAAGCCCGGGTTAATTCACTTGTATCAGTGTGAAGAACTAAGTTATCCCGATATTAACACCCTTAATAGTAGTAGAGGTTTTATATAAAAGTATTATAAATTAATACTACAAGGTTTATTCACAGTTGATTTTGTTGAACGATATTTTTAAAAGAAAAGTTTTTTTGATAAGGATGGAAACATCACCTTAGTCAGCTAAAATGAACAGACAAACGGAAGCATGTTTAAAAAAATCACAACGATATTGAAGAAATTCTTTTTAGCTACTGCGCTTTTGCAAATGATATTAATATTTAGTTCTTGCCGTTTTGCACACGAAAAACATATAACTGGAAGGTATTCAATTGTTGGAATAGATGAAAAAGAGTTGTCAATAAGCTACGAATTAAGTAGTGGAGATTATGTTGGAAAAATACCTGGAATACCTATCGAATATGGATACAATGACACTTTCCTTATTGCTAAATCACAAGAGTATAACAAAAAAAATACAGCATATTATATTATCGACATGAGAAATGATTCTGATCTTGCGATTGAAGAAACTTTTAGAATTGGGCCAATCTCAGAAAACATTTTTGATTCAGTGTGGAAACAGAAACTAAAAATAATAATGCATAAAATTTAAGAGCGAATTATCAATTAATCATACCAATCATTCAAATCAAAAAAATCATAGTCTAGACAAGCCATCCCAATATCAAACAAGCCAGCACAATAAACGGAGGCGGTATTTTAGTATAAGCGAGTAATATAAACGTAGAAACGATCACACCTATATTAAACAGGCCTGTTGTATGGCCGCTCCAGAATTCAACAAAGACAATATCTTTCATTAAATACAAAGTGGCGCCTGTCATAATACCCACCACAGCTGCATTGATACCTTCCAATGAGCGATAGATCACTGCATACTTTTTCAGGTTATGCCAAACGGGGAAGAAAAATAAAACAAGTAACGCGCTGGGCAGGAAGATACCCGCAGCGCCTATTAAACAGCCCAGCAGCTGCAAGGGCGGACTATCCTCAGTGCGCATCACCATTCCGCCGGTAAATGCACTGATAGAAAACACGGGGCCAGGAATAGCGCGTACAATACCTGATCCGGTAAGGAACTCATCTTTATTCATCCTTAATACATCCCTCTTTTTTTCTTGTCCTTGTTGGGTCTCAGGCCTCGCTACATATTGCTCATACATCATTGGTATTAATACATCGCCACCGCCAAAAACAAAACTTCCGTTACGATAAGTGTTCTCAATAAGATTAAGCGGTTTATGACTGCGCCAATTATTTGCAGTTGATGTTTCGGATAAATAACCAGCTATACCAAACAATAAAATGAAGATCAGGATATTACCCCACTTGATCTGTTTGGGCGGCACACCTTTTTGTGGAATACGCCTGCTGCTGAAATTGGTAGCGATGCCTCCAGAAATAATTAATATAGGAAATACCCAGGGTGTTTTAAATGCAAGAAATGTTGCGAGTGCAGCAACAAAAAAGATAACACGTGTGATAGTATTGTTGACTGCAACAGGAAACATCTTAAAACAGGAGTAAGCAATAAACCCAACCGCCATTGGCTGTATAAAATGAAAGATGCTGAGATGTATACCGAGGTCATCAAAATGGTCCAGTAAAAAAGACAAGCCGCTCATGATAACGCAGGCGGGAGTAACCCAGATCAGCAGGGTAAGTAGCGCCAGCCCAATACCACCTCTTTTATAACCGATCAGCATGATCGTTTGAGTGGAAGAGGCA